>CALEAC010000203.1 GCA_937944095.1 uncultured Saprospiraceae bacterium | reverse complement strand
ATTGTACGAGTAAGAGAAATCTCTAATCCAGACTAATGTATCAGGATAAGCATTGACTTTTCTTTCATTAAGTAGCTGAGACCTAACCATATCAGGGTTATGAGCTGCTTTTTTCCAGTCAATCCATTTGTAAGTGTAGTCAAATAGGGAGGTATTGAGCGCTCTCTCGTCGTCTGACATTTTCATGTCTCCTTCGAAGTACATCTCATCGAGATCCTCCATCGAGTAGTCCAACTCCATCTCCCAATCTACGCGCTCATTCCCGAATTCATCTTCGTAGAAATCGCCTAAGATATTGTGGGCTACAGAATCCCTGATCCAGTGGACATACTGACGGTATTCATTATTAGTGACTTCCGTATCATCCATGAAAAAGCCCGAAATGGAAATTGATTTAGGTTTCTGAGTGTAGGTTGAGAAGACATCTTGATCACTTTGACCGATTGTCAAGGTCCCTGATGGGACGTAAACCATTCCAAATGGATTGATTCCGGTCCAGCCTGGCCTATCCTGAACTCCAACTAACTCGCCAGTTTGTTCTCTACCGCAGGAACTTAGTATAACTAATACCAAGCCTACAAAAAACAGTGCTTGTCTTTTCATTTTTATTAACTGATTTTGCCAAAAATATTTAACAGTCTTCCTAGAAGCTTGTAAAAATAAGCTTTGTTAGTAAACTACAAAATTATAGTTTGGGTAAATATTGCCTGCCCAAAAATACATTGGGCAATGATAAAACGGATATAAATCAAGTGGTATTATGTCAACTACTGACAAATAACACACTTCTATAAATTTCGTGGATTATAGATCACTTTAGGAGGTAATCCTAAACCAATCAGTTTGTTCAAATTATAGTTGATAGATATTTCATGCGACCCAGATGAGACTTTGTTAATGGAGCTGATAGCTATATCATAACTATATACAATCCTGTAATGTGGATTGAGCTGCATTCCTGCAATCATGACTAGGGCATCAAAATTAAATTGGTTAATTCCACGTAGGCTAATACCTCCAAAAACACTGCCATGTTTTACAATACTAGTGATATCTGTCTGAACTTGTATGAAATTTGTTTTAACCAAGGTACTCAGTGAGGCTTCATATTCATTAAAGTAGATTGATTTTTTCAAATAGGTCGAGAAATGCCTGTAGTTGTCGAATTGTCCTAGACCGACCTTATAGTCAGGCGTAAAAAGATTCTTCAGACTAAGACCGAGATCAAACTGATCATGGCCAATAAAAATACCAAGAGTGTAGTCAAAGTGTAACTGCCCCAAATTACCTTGTGTAAGTATCTGATCTTGATGATCGATGATGCCATCTAGATAGATGCCTTCAGGCGTGATTATCTCGTCACCAGCTAACTTAGAGTTACTAATCCCAAGGCTTAATCCCGCTGAAATGATGGATTGAGGCCTTTTTATGACGCTGTTGTAGGAAAAATTGATTGCACTGGTTTCTATTAGACCAACCTGATCACTAAATGCAGATAGACCGACACCACCCCCGAACAGATATACAGGCATATGTGCATTCAGGTAGAATTGCGATGGCTGCTTATCAAAAGCTGACCATTGGTCTCTATAGTTAAAGTTAACACTGAGTGACCTTTCTAGGCCTGCATAGGCAGGATTGAACTGGTAGATGTCATAGAGATAATGAGAACTTTGTTGGAATAACTGAGCCGATAACCCTTGGGTAATACAAAGGATAACCACAATGGTCCATATGCGCGACTTGGTATAAACTGCTTCCATCTTAATTGTGAGAATCAATTTAAGAGAAATCGGGGATGTTTACAAATCGATGACCATTCCATCGGACAATGGGGCAACATTTGATGGTAATTGGTGAGACCATGTCCTACTAGGGCCCATAGAGTGACTAATATGTGTGAGATAGTTTTTCTCAGCGTTGATCAGAGAGACATGTTCTAGCGCTTCTTCTAGATTAAAATGGCCCGGGTGCGTGGTTTTTCTGAGTGCATTGATAATTAATACCTTAAGCCCTGTCAGTTTCGCTAACTCTTGTTCATTGATATAGCTGGCATCTGTTATATAGGCCATATCATTTAATCTGTATCCTAGAATCGGGAGTTTGTCATGCATGACTCTAATGGGGGTTACTGTGATATCACCTAGAACAAATGGCGAATTATCTATCCGATGCATGGTAATACGGGGCACTGTCGGTCTGGGATTCAGAAAAGCGTATTTGAATCTAGATTCTAGATCTGTCGCAACTCTGGGTTCTGCATGGATCGGAATGGTCACATTCTGAGTAAAGTTGATCGCTCTGATATCATCTAAGCCGATTATATGGTCATTATGCTCATGCGTAATAAGGACAGAGTCGACTTTGTTAATCTTGTTAGCTAAGAATTGAGCCCTGAAGTCTGGACCTATATCGATGAGAATAGACGTATTTCCAGTACTGACATAGATAGAAGATCTCAATCTAATATCGTCTTTGTCTTCCGAAATGCAACTCGGACAGTGGCAACCAATAACTGGTATGCCTTGGGAAGTGCCTGACCCTAAGGCAATAATCTTCATATGGTCAGGAGGACTATCATGTTACAGGAACAGCATAGTTTTTCTCTATATTAAGTAACATTTTCTTAGACTCTGCGGTAAGTGCGTCTTCATCTAGAGTCACAATCTGAAGAATATCTAATAATGATTCGATTCTGCCCTTTAATTTGAAGAACTTATTAATGACTAGAATCTTCTTATCACGCAGAATGCAGAAGCCTGATTTGAAATGACCTTTCTCATATCTAATCGCAAATCCTGAGTTCAGGAATATCGCTTCTAATTTTTTAAGGGTAGTTTTGTTATACTTCAAAGCTATTATGAAATTAAGGAGCTCAAATATAATTAATCTTAATACGTATCCATTTTACAATCAAGGGATAATTATTTGTATCTTTTGTATATATGTTGTAATTGGTGCCGCCTCTAAACTATCAGCACAGAAAGGGTTCAGTGGGACTTTCGTAACCGGACTAACCGCTAGTCAAATAGATGGTGATCGATTGGTCGGCTATAACAAGCTAGGTATCACAGCTGGTATGAAACTGGGCTATGAACTCAGCTCGAGATTCGAAGGCAACATGGAGATACTGTATACTCAGAGAGGTAGTCGATCACAAACTTTTGGATCTGGGCCTGAGGTAGAAATTACTATGGCGGATTACTTTGAGCTACCTATCTATCTCACTCTAAGGGATTGGTATATAAAAGAAGGGTCTTACCATAAGATTTCAGTACATGGTGGCTTTAGTTATGCCAATTTACTAAACGCCTCCTCTAATAGTGAGCTATATAACGCAGATCTATTCAAGAAGTCAGATATTAGTTGGCTGATAGGCGTTAACTATGCCTTTACAAGAAATTGGAGAATGACTGTGAGATATTCCCGGTCTATCTCTAAGTTGCTAGAAGACGAAGCATTGCCTATCAATTATTTGTTGAATTATTTTTGGACCGTCAGGGCTGAATACAATTTCTAAAAAAAAGCATGAGAAATCTCTACCTTATATTAATCACGAGCTCGCTGTTTGCTTTGAGTTCATGCAATAATGAAAAGACTCAAGCTGCTCCAACAGCGGCAGCTCAGAAGACAGTAACAATAGCAGGGGGCAAAGCGCTTTCCTTGCCTATTATCCCCAATGATAAGCTATTAGACCTCTGGCATAATTGTCAGATGATAGATTATCTGTTCCATGATCTGCCTTTCAGCATGAGTCAGGATGAATCCGCAAGTATACAGACCAATCTAACTTACATCGGCCCAGAACCAGTTACTGAAATACCAGCAAATTGTAAGATTATGGCGAGGCAGTTCTACCAAGTCGGTGGCGACATCACGATAGAGGCCGATATCTATTTTAGTGAGGGCTGTCATTTCTATGTGTTCTATGAAAAGTCCAAGCCAGTCTACGCAAATCAGATGAATGAGACGGGTATCAGTTTCTTCAATACGATGATTAACCAAGCCATGCAGGCTCGTAAGAATGCACAAGCTGCCGGCTGATCTAGCAGTTATCGATCTAGGAAGTAATACTTTCCACTTATTGATTGTTAACCAGGATGCGACAACCGCAATCGGATATAGAGAGGTCTATAGACTCAGAAAATTTGTTCACTTATCAGAAGGTGGTGCAGATGTCATAACTGAAGCTGCGTCTAGGAGAGGACTTGCTGCTATCAAAGAAATTGCAACGGTATGTCGTCAGTATCTCGTGACTGAGATAGTTGCTGTAGGTACAGCTATGCTAAGAAATTCTAGTAATGGCCTTAGTTTCATAACGCAAGCTGAAGCTGAATCCGGTATTAGAATAAGCATCATATCAGGAGTCAGGGAGAGTGATCTAATTTATAAAGGTGTCCTACTCGCAGGGCTATCATCTACAAGTAAAGGTCTGATTTTGGATATAGGAGGTCGAAGTACCGAACTCATTCTCATCCAAGGAAAGCTAAAGATTGCAGCGTATTCTACACAAATAGGTATTACGGATCTGAGGAGTAGAAATCAATATAGTGATCCACCCACAATCAGCGACTTGGCCCAAATCTACAATACCTTAGATGAGCATTTAGGTCAAGCCGTAAGTGCTATGAATCACCATACTATCAAGCTATTGATAGGTGCTTCCGGCCCTTTTGAGATATTGGAATCCATCTTAGAGTTGCCCACTGATGTTAGGGGTAATGAGATCGCAGTAAACGCAGCAAAGGAGATCAGCTCTAGAATCATATCAGGCTCAAAAAAACTCAGAGTCGGTATGTATGGAATGCCACGAAGTCGTGCAGATTACAGCTTGGAATCAATGCTCATTATCGACTATATTCTGAGCAAGTACACCGATATAACGAAGATTGTTGTTGTACCATTTACCTTGAAAGAGGGATTGATTAATGAGAAATTTAGACTTGCCTAAAAATTAATTTATATTAGTCTAATATTATGACTGAATTTCTAAACATGCTATCCTCCGAATGGGCCTTACGCGCCTTGCTGGCTTGTTCTCTGGTCGGACTGATGTGTGGTATCTTAGGTTGTTTTATTGTGCTTCGGAATATGTCACTTATAGGTGACGCCTTGTCTCATGCCGTATTACCAGGGATTTTCTTTTCCTTCCTCTTAGTGGGGTATAGTACGATTGGATTTTTTATAGGGTCTACCATCGCTGGACTCGTATCTGCCTTGGCTATCTCTTGGATTCAGCAGAATGTAAAAACAAAGAATGATGCTGCGATAGGAATCATTTTTACTGCCATGTTTTCGATAGGTGTGATGGGTATCTCATGGCTGAATCAGAATGAGGGGGTGCATCTAGACTTGAAGGATTTTCTATTTGGTAATGTCATGGGCATTTCTAATGAAGATATCTTTTTGACTTTTGGTGTGACTATATATACTCTGGTTTGTGTCGTTCTATTGTATCGCTATCTATTTATAACCACATTCCAGCCGACGATAGCGGAAACGATGGGTATTTCAGCTAAGGCTGTCCATTATTTCCTGATGTTACTCTTGTCGTTTGCCATCGTCGCATCACTCAGAACAGTTGGTGTGATACTTGTCGTAGCGATGCTTATAACGCCAGCAGCCACCGCCTTGCTCTTATCAGAAAGGCTCAAGTTTGTACTGGTCATCTCTGCTATTCTGGGTATACTTTCTTCAGTGAGTGGTTTATTTGTGGCTATCATCTTTGACACAACGCCAGGGCCAGCGATGACCCTGTGTGCGACTGTCTTCTATTTTCTTGCTGTGATTTTTTCTCCATCACAGGGCCTCCTATTTAAGTTTAATCAGAATAGAGTCGAGCGCAAAAGAATACTTAGGGAGGACATCCTAAGGCAGGTCATTAAGCTTAATAACAAAGGGGGCATGGGCGTTGATGATTTGTCAGCTAGACTAGGCTTATCCATCGAAAAAATCAGGAAATATGTCATTGTTATGTCTCGAAGCACCTTGCTGGACTATAATAACGACAAGATTATACTGACAGAAGAGGGTATAGCTAAAGCCGAACAGTTAGTCCGAGCCCATAGATTATGGGAGACCTATCAGGTCAATAAGATGGGTCTTAATTCTGATCAGATCCACAACGAAGCAGATAAGATAGAGCATTTTCTTTCGGATGAATTGTTAGATGAAATCGACAAAGAACTGGGCTTTCCGACGCGGGATCCACATGATTCTCCTATCCCATCTAAAGTCAAGTCTTAGGCTTAAGATTCTGCAAGTGCTCGCAATTCCCCTTGCAACGACCATATAAATTCAGAGAGTGGTTAGTGATATTAAAGTCGAGGATGTCGCCCATCATATCCTTAATCTTCTGAATCCGGGGATCACAGAACTCTACGACTTTATCACAATCGACGCATAAGAGATGGTCATGCTGTTTCGTCCCATATGATTTCTCATACTGTGTGAGATTTTTTCCGAATTGATGTTTGGTGACCAGATCACATAGAACTAATAGATCTAAGGTGTTATAGACCGTTGCCCTAGAGACACGATAGTTTTGATTTTTCATGTGGATGTAGAGGGCTTCTGCATCGAAGTGGTCCGTTCTTTTATAGATTTCTTCTAGAATAGCATACCGCTCAGGTGTCTTTCTGAAGTCGTTCTTCTCCAGATGCGCTGTAAAGATATCTTTGACTTCACTGAGTATACGTCCTTGGTGTTCTGATATAGCTGCCATTATTTATTTTGGTCTTCATCTTCTATTACACGCCTAACCGTCGAGACGCCTTCTAATTTCATAATAGCTGACATTACATGATTCAGTTGGTCTGTATTCTTAACAAAGATACCGACTCTCCCTTCAAAATAGCCTTCATTGCCAGCTATACTGAACGAGCGAATGTTGACACCTAGTTTGTTGCTGATCTCATTGCTAATAGCTGTGATAACGCCAGGACCGGAATCCACTCCAATAATTAACAACTCTACTATAAAGTTAGTGCCCACTTTTCTTGACCAAGAGGCTTTGAGTACTCGATAGTTATAGTTAGCCAGCAGATGGGTGGCGTTCTTACAATTGGTCCGGTGGATTTTTAGACCTTCGGTAGCTGTCAGATAACCGAATATGTCATCTCCTTGGACTGGGGTACAGCATTTAGCCAGCGAAAATTGATATTGATCAGCCGACTCGCCATTGACGAGTATACTTGTTTTACTTAGTTTTTGTCCTTTAGTAGATTTCTTTGGTGGGGTATCAGCAGGTGCTTGAGATCCATGATCTGCTTTTGTATCAGGTGCTTCTTTGACTGAGGTCAGTTTATTGTTTTCTATGACGAAATTCTTGAAGTCAGGCAATTTGACTTCCTCCATTGATATGGCATAGTATAAGTCAGGTCGATTACTACATTCGTAGTACTTAACTAAGAAATCGATGTTGTCTTCGAAGTCTAGTTTTTGATTCTTCAGCTTCCGCATCAGTATCTCTTTGCCGATTTCACCTTTCTGTCTTTTGTCCTCTTTCATCGCCGACCTGATCTTAGATCTAGCTTTCCCAGTTACGGTGAGCTTAATCCAGTGCTCTGACGGTTTTTGGTTTTTATTAGTTGTTACACTAATCTGGTCGCCGTTTTGGAGAGCCGTCCCCATCGGGACCAACTTATTATTGACTTTGATTGCCGTCGCATGGTAGCCTACTTCTGAGTGTATGTCAAAAGCAAAATCGAGCGCTGTCGCTCCTTCGGGAAGGATTCTCATGTCTCCATTAGGTGTAAAAACGAAGACTTCCTTCTGGAATAGATTAGACTTGAAATCATTGAGAAATTCGAGCGCATCAGAGTGTTGTGCATCTAATAGCGCTCGGATATTATCTAGCCACCGATCATAGACACTATGTTTGTTCTTTATGCCTTTGTACTTCCAGTGAGCGGCAAAGCCTCTTTCTGCGATATCATCCATTCGCTCTGATCTGACCTGGACTTCCACATATCGGCCGTTAGGACCTATCACTGTTGTATGCAGTGACTCGTAACCATTACTCTTAGGCGTCGTGACCCAGTCCTTGAGTCGTTCTGGAATTGGATTGTAGACATCAGTGATGATCGAATATATCTGCCAGCAGATGCTTTTTTCCTTTTCGATATCTACATCACAGATAATTCTAACGGCGAACAAGTCATAGATTTCTTCGAATGGAATCTGTTTTTTCTGAATCTTATTCCATATCGATGATATTGCTTTGGATCGACCTAGGACTCTATATTCTATTTGGAGTTCATCCAGTTTGTCCTTAAGAGGTGTTATAAACTCACTGATATATTTTGCTCTGTCAGATTCTGTGGCTTGCAGCTTACCACTCAGTTCTCGATGCGTCTCAGGCTCAGTAATCATCATACAGATGTCATTGAACTCAGTTCTGATGTTATATAAGCCTAATCGATGCGCAAGTGGCGTATAGATATAAGCTGTTTCTGCAGCGATTTTCAGTTGTTTGTCACGAGGCATAGACCCAATAGTCCTCAAATTATGGAGTCTATCTGCCATCTTAATGAGGGCTACCCTGACATCATAGGTTAATGAACTAAGGACTTTCTTGAAGTTCTCAGCTTGTTTGTTTTCTACATTATAGGTGCCATCTAGTTTTGTCAGACCATCGACAATACGAGTTATTTTAGGACCGAAGGCCTGGTTGATATCTTCTAGCGTGGTGTCAGTGTCCTCTACAACATCATGTAGCAGCGCACTGATTACTGCTGTAGGCCCTAATCCGATCTCATCAAAACAAATTCTGGCCACCTCGATTGGATGTAATACATAGGGTTCTCCTGATCTACGACGCTGGAACTTATGAGCCGAAAGAATCAGATCATAGGCCTTTTTCAGATGTTGTTTGTCTTCATCTGTACTCTTAACCCTTAATTTATTAGACAAAGCATCATACTCCTTGTGGATGATCTTGTACTCTGAATCTGTAATTGCTTCACCTTGGGGCATGGTCGAAAAAATAGTTTGTACTCAGCAATTTAAAGAATATTGGCCTATAAAGCTGTTCGTGTGGTTAAATACTGCTGTTTACACAAAGGAAATAAAAAATGGAGTACAAATATTAGCTACTCAAATCACAAAATGATATATCTTTGCCCTTCTTGAAATTTCTTGAACGCGGGTGTGATGAAATTGGTAGACATGCTAGACTTAGGATCTAGTGCTTCACGGCGTGGGGGTTCGAGTCCCTCCACCCGCACACAAGAAATAATACTCCCACACCAATTAATCAGAATCGACTAGATGAAAGTAGAGAAGAATCATTTAGATGACCTCAATGCTTTGGTCACCCTAACTATCGAAAAGGAGGATTATTTAGATGGTTATAACAAAAAGCTGAAGGAATACAGTAAAAAAGCTCAGCTCAAAGGATTCAGAAAAGGGAAGATACCTGTATCTGTCATAAAGAAAATGTACGGCAGTTCTGCCTTTCAGGAATCAATCTCAGAAGTCCTTTCTACGAAGATTAATGAGATGATTACTGGAGATGAGTTCAATATTATCGGCGAACCATACCTTGTCGATCGCGAAAACGTCCCTGACTTAGACCACAAGAACCCTCAAGAGTATACCTATACCTTCGAATTAGGGTTAGAGCCAGAAATAGAGATAGATGGTATAGCAGACACAGATAGCTATCAGCAATACAAAGTCGAGATATCCGAAGGGATGATAGATGAAGAAGTGCAGAGTCTACTTAAGAGGCTAGGGGAACAAAAGAGTGTAGATACTCAGATCATAGAAGGAGATATCGTCTATTTTCATGCAGTAGAGCTAGCTGGGTCAGACATTAAGGTCGATGGACACGAATCTGAATTTTCTGTAGCTGTGGACAGATTAAGTGAGCAATTCAAATCAAAAATTATCTCTGCCCAAAAAGGAGATAAAATAGAAGGAGATATCTACAATCTCGAGGATAACATGAAACCTGAGGATGTGGTTAAGTACTTCCTAAAAGTCGCAGAAGGCGTCGATCCCTCTACGATAGGCAAGGACTTCAAGCTAGAAATTGTAGATGTACTAAGGGTGGAGGCTGCCGAAATGAATCAGGATACACTAGATAAGTGTTTCGGAGAAGGTGAAGTGGCTAACGAACAAGAGGCGCGCGATAAGATCAAAGACTACTTGGAAGGTTATTTTGGTGAAGAATCGAATAAGCTGGTTAATAGAAGTATTATGGAAGAACTTATGGAACGCAATACTGTTCCACTACCTGAGGGATTCCTAAAAAAATGGATTAATCTAGATAAGGAAGAAGAAATGACTCCTGATCAGTTTGAGGGGTTTAAAAAGGAATTGAAATGGCGGATTATAAAGAAAAAACTGGTTAAACAGTTCGAAGTAGAGGTGGTAGAAGAGGAAATATTTAATCATTTTGTTCAAGCAATCAAAAGTTATTCACCTTATATCGACGAAGGAAGTCTAAAGAAAACAGTCTTTTCACTGATGCAAAATCGCGAACAAGTCAATAAAGCAGTCGAAACCATCAGTAGTGGCAAGTTATTTGAAGAAATTAGAAAGGTCATTAAGACTGAAGAAAAAGGATTAAATAAGGACGAATTCAATAAAATCGTCAAAGAATTAAATCAAAAGGCGGCTTAATACGTTACATCATAGTTAATAACGAGAAAATGTCATTTACACAGGAATTTAGAAAATACGCTACTAAGCATATGAACATTAATTCGGATGCGGTGGATCACCACCTTAATGCCATCAATGGTATTCCGAATATTACTGGCTTTACACCTCAAGTCATAGAGGAGCGTCAGATGAATGTCGTCGGGATGGATGTCTTTTCGCGATTAATGATGGATAGAATCATC
>CALEAC010000202.1 GCA_937944095.1 uncultured Saprospiraceae bacterium | reverse complement strand
TGAATTTGTTTATAGCCATTATAGCTTTAGGACCACTTAGCAATATACTCAGTGAGGCCCTAAGTGAAACTGTACTGCACGACAAACTCAATTCTGGTTTCGACTATCTAATCGTTTCTGATATCATTAGAGTCTATTCAGCTGGTATCTCAGCCTCCTTGTCAATGATCGTCAGCTTAGTCATACCTTTCTTCTTATGGTCAGTATTTACCAGTGGTGGTTTCATGGGAGTCATTATTCATAACCCCACAAAAAATAAAGTTATAGAATTCTGGAAAGGTGGTGCCTACTATTTTTTTAGATACTTGAGATTGAGTCTATATTGTTTGTTAGGCATATTAGTTATAGGTGCTATCACCTTTTCTATAGTAACTATAGGTGGCTTGAGTCCATTCAATCTTGAATCAGAAGGACCTTTGATAACCAGATTCTACCTAGGTATAGCCTTTATGATTATCACCTACTTCTTTATCGATTTATTCAAGGAACTCATGAAGGTCCATATTGCCAAAAGTGATACTCGATGGTTCCATCAAGAAACGAGTACATCAGCCCGCGCTCTATTAGCTAAGCATAACCTTATGATGGCTTTGATGCATGTCTTCATTTTCATACTGATTTCTGTCGTCTATCACTTATTAAAAAAAATGATAGGACATTGGTTGATTCCAATGATAATCTGCACACAACTATTTCTTTTTCTTAAAATCACCTTCCGATTCTCTAAGCTAGCCTCATTTCATTTTCTAAATCGAGTGGACACACAGTTACCTAAATACAAAATATAACCTCTATGAATTTTAGTTACAACTTGTACTTTACCATTTTATTCGTTGCTATTGGCTATACAATGGCCTTTTCTCAGCAGACTATAGAAGCCACTATTGTCCATGACAACATAACAAGAGAATACATCTTATATGTACCTGAAATATATGACAACCAATCTGCAGTTCCATTAGTGTTCAACTTTCATGGCTATACTAGTTCTGCTGCCAATCAGATGCGCTATGGCGATTTCAGAAAAATCGCTGACAGAGATAATTTCATAATTGTCCACCCTATGGGTACAATCGGCAATGACGGACAAACTTATTTCAATGCACAATGGCGAGATGATGGTGTCGATGATATTGGTTTCACTTCGGCACTTATAGACTCGATCTCTATGAATTGGAATATAGACCTAGATCGAGTATACAGTACAGGTATGTCTAATGGCGGTTTTATGTCTTATACACTTGCCTGCGAATTAAGTGATCGGATTGCAGCAATTGCTTCCGTCACAGGCACCTGCACAATAGACCAACTTGATAATACCTGTATGCCTCAAAAATTGGTGCCGATCATGGAGATCCACGGGACAGCAGATGCGGTAGTACCTTATAATGGGAATACTTGGATGGCGCCTATAGATCGAGTTATCGATTTCTGGGTTACTCTAAATGAATGTGAGGTAAGTCCCCATTTTACGGCCATCGATGATAGCGATACGACTGACGGGTCCACAGTCGAACACTACCTATATAAGAATGGCAAGGAAGGTCACGAAATAGAACATTATAAAATTATAGGAGGTGGACATACTTGGCCTGGTGCCTCTTTTGGTAGATCTAATAAGGACATCGACGCATCAGAGCTTGTCTGGGAGTTCTTTTCTAAATATGATATAAACGGGAGACGCCTTACTAACAATCAAAACGTTCATAATAATACTAATTTGTTAATTTACCCAAATCCATCTTTGGGATCTATTACCATAGAAAACGCTGACTCTCCAATTACTAAAATAACTATCGTAGATCTAACTGGTAAGGTATTTCTTGAGTCAAGCTTTAGCTCCAATAAAGTCGTCTTAGACTTTAAAGCACCAGAGGGACTTTATCTTGTAAAGGTAAAGTCTGAAAGTAGTCTGCGTGCTGAAAAACTTATGATTCGAGGATAGTCCCGGCGGGCGTTCTACAGGTCATCACTTAATCACAAACCATACTAGAAATTCTCTATCAGTACGCCCATCTTACCCATCTGAGCATCTCGCATGGCTTCGAGGATTTCAGTCTGAGTATTCATGACATAGGGGCCATAAGAGGTGACCTTTTCACCGATAGGCTCACCAGCTAATAAGATGAATCTTGTCGTTTCAGTTGCTTTTATCTCTATGCCTTCGCCATCATTATTAAACCAAACAAGCTCTTTTCGCTTCGCCGCAGAGCCATTGACCTCTAGATGACCATCCAGTAGATACATCAAAGTATTGTAGTGTGATGGCGAAGCTACTTCTATTTGACTATTTGCCTCTAGCTGTCCTCGTAGTAATAACAATTCAGAAAAACTTTTCGCTGGGCCACGAAGACCTTGGTATTGTCCTGCTATCAGTTGCAATTGATAACCCTCTCCCTCTATACTTGGGGTATCACTTTCAGAAATTGGGAGATAGAAAGGTACTTCCATTTTATGCTTAGCTGGTGTATTGACCCAGAATTGAATAAGCTCCTGTACGCCTCCTTTTTTGGCGAGTTCAGCACTTGGACGTTCACTATGTATAATGCCTTTACCTGCATGCATCCATTGTGTCCCACCTGCCTGGACGACTTGATCATTCCCAAAACTGTCTTGATGTCGAACGTCTCCTTGATATACAAAAGTTACTGGAGAGAATCCTCTGTGAGGATGACCGCCGATGCCGACCTCCTGTTGTCTCTGATCACCTGGTAGCTGCCATACTGCATGATGCACCAGCAAGAAGGGATCTAACTGGTCCATATATTGATTTGGTAAGGGCTGCTCGATATAATGACCACCCATATTCACGACTTGCGCTGGGATGACTTTGTGTACTGTTCTATTCATTGGGAGCTATTAGGTCTACGACACCTAGTTAGTTAGAAACTAGAAATTGTCCTTTGGTAACAAAATTTGAAGGTAATTGTTTACTTCGATACTGGGCTTGACGAGTTCTTGTTTTTTGACAACTTTGTCAGTTAAGAAAAGGTATAAAAGGTTCACTTACTCAATATCCTATCAGCAATTAGCTTAGCATCTAGGCAGTATTTGTCACTACCTTCTAATTTCCATTCTCCAGTTTTGGTTATATAAAACTGAACCGTTTGCTCTACAACTTTATCATAACCCCCAAATGAATTCAACATACTATTCACCTCTTTTAGATAATCGCTCATGGCCAATTCATCTTTTGCGACACGGCCCCATTGCTTATTTATACGCTTAGATTTCTCCTTGTGAATTGGGCTGGTCTTTTTATAAGCCATTAAAAAAAGCGATAGTGCTTTCGCTTCTGGTGTGGGCTTTTCTAATTTCTTCGTCATATTCATCGTGAATGTAATAATATGTATCTAAGTGCAAGTTAGGACTTTAAAAAATATAAGTGGAGGCTAGCTACTCTATTAACTGCTCTAGGGTGTATAGTACCTCTTATGGCCTTATTTCCTAATTCTCAATATGATTGTCCGTAATGATACCAATACCTGACCGCCATTTCCGTTCTTGACCTCTCTCCCTGAAGGGAGAACTTCAGCCCGCGCCAAGGATGCCCCTCTAGGGGATTATTGGGTGAGCAGAGCATTATCAGAACTTCTAGGTAAGATTAAGGATACTCAATTCTCATTTATGGATTTTAAAGTAAGAGCTGCTAAATTAGGTGATTTATGTTCGAACATAAAGGTATCTATAATCCCAGACTGCTTTGATTCAAAATCACCCTTTGGACCATATAGAGCATTACGAGCAACCTAAGAAAATCCACTGCAGGAAGAAACAAGCTCTTCGTCTCTCAGCTATTTTCTTTTGTACCTTAGACCTATGAACAAATATCTAATTCTGGCTGCAGTGACCTTGTTCTCTATCAGCTGTCAACAAAGAAGTATTCAAAACAACAACCAGTCAAGCAGTATAGTGCGTAAGTCTATTATCGATTCCGCTAAGGCAAACAAAGCGCTTAGTATGGACCCTAACCTCATGACAACACAGGTACTAGCGGCGATGGGTGGTCGAGAAAATTGGGATAAGTTAAAATTCGTTTCGTGGACTTTTTTTGGCTCTAGACATCTCATCTGGGATAAGTCGAATAATCGTGTGAGAATCGA
>CALEAC010000201.1 GCA_937944095.1 uncultured Saprospiraceae bacterium | reverse complement strand
TTAAAATTGCACTTAATAGAACGACACAAAAATATATGGCTATCGTTTTGGCCCCTTCATAGTCTTGGGCTATTCGTTGACCGAAGATTAACATCAATAGCGAGATGGCAGACAAGATAACACCCTGTGCAATCCAGAAAGTAGAGCCCCCGATTAGATAGGTGAATATACCGACTATAGAACATACCCCAGCTACTGTCTCAAATAGGGCTAAGATGATAACCAACAGCCCGACCATCGGTCCCAAGAAGGTCTTACTAAAATGATCTTTGAGCCAAGAGACGTTGCCCTTGTAATTGATTATCTTATCTAGACCTGACTGTAACATAATGATAGCCCAGAAGGCACCAATCAGTATCGGAAAGATAAAATTCAGGTCGTTTAATTTCTCCATAATTATTCTAAGATGCGATCAAGGCTGAAATAGCGGCTGATAACTTTTGATCCTTTTCTGTTACCGTATTGCCAGCATCGTGGGTCGTCAGTTTGATATGCACCTTGTTCCATACATTGGACCACTCGGGGTGATGGTTCTGCTTCTCAGCAAGCATAGCCACAGCTGTCATGAATCCGAAAGCTTCTCTGAAGTCCTTGAATTCGAAGGTGGCATGTAAGGCATTATCTCTCTCTTCCCACATATCAGGTGATTGATTTATTCAGACCATACTGGGTCTTAATGGCCTCTAAGCTAGCAAAAAGATCATCGTAACTATTAATGATGAAATATCTGCAACTGTATTCTTTATCCGTATAGGTCTGGTTAAACACTTCATCTAAGCTAAATTCGTCGAAGCCTCTTTCCTTTAGATTCTGGGCCTCTCCAGAAGAGGAAAGTATCGCTCCACCGTAGGCTTTGGCTTTGCCATTCTCTCGGATGAGACCTGCCTCCCAAGTAAACCAGCCATATCTGGAGAAATTCTGAATGAGTTGCTCTTTCTCAGCAGAACCATTAGGCGTATTCCTGAGTATCTCATAGATTACACCAGAAGACTTAGATACGAAATCCGAAAATTTCTTATCGAAGAATAAGGGCAAGTGACCGACCACATCATGAAACAAATCTGGATAGCCAGTAAAAGCTTGTGAATGCCAATCCCTAACAAAGGTCGCAGAAGGGAAAATCTTACGAGAAAGCAACTTATAGAAATCTTCGCAAGGTAAAATACCATTAACAGCCATGACACGCCAGCCTGTCAGCCGCTCCAGCTTATGATTAAGGTCCTCCAGGTTAGGTAACTCAGAAAAGTTCTCACCGAGTCGGGCCATGCCGATAGAGTATGAATCACAAGCGACACCATTCTGTGCTGTGAGGACACCATCTAGGAGCACCTTCCATCTTTCTCTATCGCCGTCATCATACTTAGTGAAATCAAAGCCTTTCAGCAATTCGCTATCCTTGATTTCGTCTATATTCAAATCCGTTATTCTACTCATTATTGGATGATTTTGTATATAAAGTTACCCTATTTACGCCATGGCAGTGCCATTGTTCTAATATTGATTGAATATTTAGAATAAAATTTCCCTATTGCGTATATATAAGTAATAACTTTACCTCAAAACCTCAGATAAGCCTTTTATAAGAATAATATTATGACACCAATAAAGCTAGATAAGACTGATATCGCTATTCTCAATATGCTACAAGTTAACTCTCAAGTTACAATCAAGGAGATGGCCAAGCGATTAAATCTCTCGACAACACCAATTTTCGACAGAATAAAAAAATTAGAAAAAGCCAAAGTGATTATGAACTATGTCGCACTAGTGGACCCAAAATTAGTCGGCAAGCACTTGATTGTCTTTATCAATATTTCACTCAAAGATCATGGCAAGAAAACCATCAACCAATTCGTCAAGGTCATCAATAATTTCCCCGAAGTCATAGAATGTCACCACATTACAGGTAACGCAGATTTCTTCCTTAAGTTGCTCATAGAAAACATAGAGAGTTACAATGATTTCATTCTAAACAAACTTTCTCTGGTACCTCAGATAGGTAAGGTAGAATCCAAATTCTCTCTCTCTCAGCGTAAGATGACAACGGCAATTTTACTCAATCAATAAAAATATTTTAATCAATAAAAAAAAGCCCTTACACAAGTGCAAGGGCTATCAGAATATGTTCTATAAAAACTGACTTACTGCGCGCTAAAATTCACATCACCTGTTTTCAATACTCTAACAGGAATATTGAGATTTTCGAAATCTTCCGTTGTCACTTCAAGTGTACTATAATCCACATCAATATCAAACCAATCTACTTGTGGAAAGACATGATCCGCTTTGACAACAGTATATTGCTTTACATTATTATCTGTATCAATGCCGAGTATCGCTCTTCGCATATTGACAAAGTCATATGAGCTTATCGCACCATCTCTGTCCCAATCTGCAGCGATAGTCGCTTCAGGTGATTCGAAACCACTTTGCATTCCTTTAATAAGAAGGATGAGATCCAAAGTACTGATACCGTTCAGTAAACCATCAGCGTTTGTCGTACCTAACACATAGGTCTGGCCTGCTGCCATATCGAAACCTATATCGTTAGAACAATCATCGATTTCCTCTAATACAGTATTATCTAGAGTGAGGTCATAGCCAGAACATGCGCCCTCAGTGATGACGGCATTAACCTGAGCTTGAAGTGTCAGGACACTAAAAAGTGAAAAGATTAATATTATATATTTCATTGTATAAAAATTTAAAATGTTCATTAATTAAAAAGCAGTGCTATAGAAAGTCCTGCTTGATCAAAAGTTTTTTCCAAAGAGGACTGCTCATTGTATATGTTACTAGTCCCTCTTTTATAATAAAGGCCAAGAGATAATAATCGTCCCTCTCCTATTTGTCTATGTATGGCTGTTTCTACACCAAGCCTGTCTATGCCAGAATCAGCGTAACGTCTATCCTTATCTGTAGTAATATTATATTCTTGGTCGTTCGGACCCTGCTCATAACCCCTATTCCAACTATGTATGCCTAACTCATATGCCAAGCCTACAGTCATACCATACGTTTCTGATAACTTATGCGCATAGGATAGACCAATAGGTATCGTTAACTGGGTAACAGCGTTATATCGTCTGGTTATCAGTGTTCGCACCTCGGTAGATCTAAAATTCTCCTGCTCACTTTTTCGCACCGTCATATTTGCAAGGTGATTTCTATTAATCAATAGTCCAGAATGAATCAACCACTTACTATTCAATTTGTATCTGACTCTAAAATCTGCAGATAACGCTTCTAGTGCCTCTTCATTACTTAGGGCAGCATTTGCTGTTTGCCTAATGGAAAAGGCAGCATAACCCAGACCTAACTGATAAGAAAATCGACCTGAGTTCTTAACTTCTACCTGATCATCAACCCGATCCTCCATATGCTCTAGAGTGCACTCAACTGTAGGTCTCACAAAATCAAATACTGGCAGAGCTATACCTGAAGCCAACTTTGTATTGGTCACAAACGCAGGAATCAAAGACAGATTAGAATCACTAGTCAGAACCTGTTCTGTCTTAGCCTGCTCGGACTTAGCTTGGCTAGGTCTGGATGTTACAGAACTAGATTTGGCATCCTTAGGTCTTGCAAGCTGCACTTCTCCCCTGGATGGCATAGTTGGACTGTCTGATTGTTGTGATGGAGAATGAGCTATTACAGACTTATCCAATGAAATAGCCTGAACCGATTCTGCTTCCGAATCAGTCAGTTTGTCTGTTGCAACTTGGGCTATCTGCTTTATGTCCGTTTGTGACTCATGTGCGGTTTCAGACTTAGCTACAACTGCCTCCTTCGTTGTGTCGGAACTAGAATAGAGAAGAAGGCCGCTCGTCATAAGCAACAAACCTGCTAGAAACCAGATCCATAAGAAGCCTCTTCTAGGCCGCTCCTCAGCTGGCAACTCTGCTGCGATGGTATCCCAGAAAGCCGCTTCATCCATCACTGGATTGTACTCTTGAAACTTTTGCTTCAGTTCCTTTTCGAAATGATCAAAGTCCATTTGAGGCCATTTTATTGATTGAAAAATATCTTTCTTTCATGATCTTTCTTGCTTTGGTCAGGTGTGATCTCGAAGCTGACTCACTGATA
>CALEAC010000200.1 GCA_937944095.1 uncultured Saprospiraceae bacterium | reverse complement strand
TTCAGCCTTTGTCTATTCTGGTAAGGAAGCGATAAGAAGAATTACACTTCATGATGAGGATAACAACTTACTCAGCATCACAGAGGTCGATATACCAGAAGGTGACCTGAGAATCGATATGGATATCTATGTGCCTCAGGGTAATAACTATCGTCTTGGTTTATATAGCGATGCCTTTATGTTCCGAAACAATACGGGCGTACAATATCCCTACGAGGTAGAGGATCTGATTTCTATATATACGAGTACAGCAGGCACTGATCCACTTGCTTACTACTATTATTTCTATGACATGGAAGTAAGAGAAGCAGGATGTGACGGTGCGATTAGTGTCGATGATATCGAGCAAGAACTGATTTCTGTTTATCCGAATCCATCCACTGATCAGATTACTGTGGAAAGTCCTGGAATCGGTACTGCTCATGTGCAGGTATATAATACAGTTGGCAAATTGATGGACTTACCACATACAACTCAGACTAATATGATACGTTATGATGTCTCTTCACTTGAGTCAGGTGTCTATGTTGTTCAGGTCGAAGACAGATTGATTAAGTTCCAGAAGCTATAAAGATAGTTATGTTCCGAGTATACTTAACGCTTACCTAGAAGTTCTGATAATGCTCTGCTTACCCCATAATGCCCTATACGGGCATCCTTGGCGTGGGCTGAAGTTCTCCCTTCAGGAAATTAGAGGGCAAGAATGGAAATGGTGGTCAGCTATTGGTAGCATTACGGACAATCGTATAAAAAGTACTCATATTCCTCTGATAGGTCTTCTAGGCCACTGGAAGAAAGTTAATATTTCTATAACATCTGCAACGGAAACAAATAGAAGTAATTAGCGTTTTAAAAATGCATGGATGTTTATAAAACGACATCTTGATTGACAATATTTATTTAAATTTGAATCTAAATCGTAAAGAAATATGAAAAATGTAATCCTATTATGCGCTTTTGTTCTTTCAGCAGGTTTTGTTACTGCTCAAGAAACAGCGACAAAGACTTGCACAAAGTCTGAAATGAAAGCTTGTGCGAAAAAAGGTAAAACATGTGCTAAGACTTGTGCCTCTAAAGCAAAAGCTGACGCAACTGCTTCTACTGATACAAATGTGCTTTCTGCAAGTGCAGAAGCAGAATTAGCTGCTGAAGGCAATGAAGCTATCGCAAGAAAAGAATGCCCAATGACTGGAAATATCACTTACTACCAAAAGGCAGTTTGCGAGAAATCAGGAAAAGTAAGCATGAACGAAGTAAAGTATTGTACTGATTCTAAAGCTTTTGTCAATGCATCTCCTTCTGAGGTGATGAGTGATGGAGAAGCTAAAGTTATCAAGACAGCTGACACTGTAGATGGCAAAGTCCAAACAACGACTAAGTCTGCAGCTAAGAAGTGTTGCAAAGGCAAAAAAGCTTGCTCTAGCTCTAAGAAAAAAGCATAAGCTAGTGTAACTACTAGAACAAGATTTACTAGCCTGGTGATTCAATTCATCAGGCTTTTTTTATGTCTATAGGTCACCTGATAAAATTACTGAGACAGCTATTGGAAACAATTTTGATTATATTTAATATTTTATTATATGTAAATAACTAGTTTACAAGTTCCATGGCGTCTAAAAAAGAGAAAAAACAGAAGAAAAAACTCGATAAGCAACTTGCTGCGACCAACCTCAAGCAACCTAAGAAAACCAAAAGTTCGAAATCAGCTTTCCAGACCAAGCAACTAATTTCCGCAGCGCTTATCCTTCTAATTACAACTCTTAGCTTTATACCTACCCTAGACAACCAATATGTCAATTGGGATGATGACAAGAATTTTGCTGCTAATGAGAATGTGACAACGACAAACCAGAAAACCTTCTGGAGTAATACAGCTAAGATTTTCAAATCAGATGTTATCGGAAATTACAATCCGCTGACGATTTTTACCTTCGCTTTAGAGCAACGTCTATTCGATGAGAAGAAATTGCCTTTCGTCAGACATCTGAATAATCTGTTATTACACCTTTGCTGTACCTTCTTCGTATTCTGGATAGGTATTAGACTCAAGCTCGGCACTGAGGGTGCTATCCTATTAGCTTTGTTGTTTGGTATACATCCTATGAGAGTAGAGTCCGTAGCCTGGGTGACAGAGCGTAAGGATGTCCTATTCGGTGCTTTCTACCTCGCTTCGCTCTTCTACTATATCAGAGGCAAACAAGATGGATTTAGACTAAAAGACCATATCTATATTGGCCTTTTCTTTTTCCTAGCTCTCCTAGCTAAAATCCAAGCTGTCTTTCTTCCTCTATCTTTCATTCTGGTGGATTACTACCTTTCCAAAGAGGCTAAGTTGACAGTCAAGAGTATTCTTACTAAGACGCCCTACCTCATCGGTTCTCTGATTATAGGTTTCGTCAATATTCATTTCCTAAGACTCCAGGGATCGATAGATGAGCAAGCCTATAGTGGCATTACGAGGGTTTTCATTGGTTCATATTCATTAGTCGTTTATTATATCAAAGCGCTCATTCCTTATAAGTTAAGTCCGTTATATCCATATCCAGCCGACCTACACTGGACCTTCTATGCTTCGATAATCAGTTTCATTGGCACAGCAGGACTTTTGATCTGGGCTTATCGCAAAAAATGGCGTGTCTGGTTTTTTGGTTTAGGGTTTTTTATGGTTAATATATTCTTGATGCTACAGATTCTCGGTGCTGGCCAAGGTTTCCTAGCAGATCGATTCACCTATATCGCCTATCTAGGTTTGTTCTTCATCTTTGCATATTACCTCAATCAGACAATTACTCGTAGGCCACAACTAAGAGTCGTGGTTCTTGCAGTTTGTGGTTTGATCTTAGCTGGGTATGCCTATCTGACCTTTCAGCAATCCAAAGTCTGGCAGAATAGTGATACACTCTGGAGTCATGTCCTAAAGTACTATCAGAACTCGACTGTGCCCTGGGGCAATCGAGCAAATTACTATCGTGATGCAAAGAAAATCCCAGAAGCGCTCAGCGATTACGGACAAGTCATCAAGTTGAAACCAAAGAATGCCGAAGCCTATAATTCGAGAGCAAGATTATACTTCAATTTTAATAATCGGGATTCGCTCATTAAAGCTTTAGATAACTACAATAAGGCCATAGAGCTAGACCCAAGTAAGACTGAATTTGTTGTGAATCGCGGCGCCACCTATGCTAAGTTAGGTGATTCAAACAAAGCTATAGCCAGCCTTAATCAAGCAGAACAGCTCCAACCGAGTTTTGCTAATATCTACCTCAATCGATCTGTGATATACAACCAAATGGGCAATCTGCCCCTTGCTCTAAAAGATATCGACAAGTACCTCTCGCTAAAAGCGAACTTCCCAGATATGTGGTATGAAAAAGGTCGTATTCATAACCGCATGGAAGACCCTCAGAAAGGTCTAGCGGCCTTTAATCAAGCAATAGGTCTGAACGGTCGTAATGGTGCCTATTACCACGAAAGGGCTAAGGCTCACTATATGCTTAAGAACATCAGAGAGGCCAAACAAGACATCAGAACAAGTCAGCAATTAGGCCATAAGGGGAATCCAGAAACTACAGAACGTATACTAAGGACGATAGAATAATAAATTAGAGATTTTTTATTCCAGAATCCGAACTAATGAAGACAGCGTCTCTTGTCCATCTGTTAGGTGTATCCAATAATCGCCTGGACTTAATTTTTCTAAGATCTCACTAACAAATGATCGGCTGGATAATTCTTTGGTAGTTATCAATTCACCGACTGGGTCATAGACTTCTACGCTGAGGTCAATGACTGATCCGAATATCTGATTTATATCACCTTGTGATGCTGCGTCGATATCTTCCGGATCAGGATTGTCATAACTAACCCCGAAAAAACACGGTTCGATTCTAGCTTCGAATCTAGCACCTAGTTCGACTTCGAATCCAGGTAAGATATCTATTTCTTCTCCTGCAGTAACCAGCAATGAATCGCTGACACTCAGCTTGGCATAGAGTAAGGCCTTAGAAGAAGCTCTGTAGACATCTTGGTAGAAACTACGGAGGACAAGATAATATCCATCGCAATCCTCTAGCGGGCCACAGTCTTCATCGACCTGACCATCACAGTTATTATCGACACCATCAAAACAAACTTCAGGCATACCTGAATTAATACCAGGATCGGTATCATCGCAATCCTCATAGCTATCGTAACCGTCGCCGTCTTCATCTAGAGAAGGAATAAATCCATCACAATTTTCGTCTATATCATTGCCTATTATTTCTGAAGCAGATGGATTTATCATGGCCTCAGTATCATCACAATCACCGTCGATGAATACATAATCCGCAGGAGCAAAACAATACTCCAAACTAACCGCACTGTCTCCATAACCATCACCATCTACATCTGCATACACAGAACTCTTATCTATTATAGTACTGGACCACAACCCTCTGCCGTAGGTGGCTGCATAGATGGTGCAATCTCTGATCTCCAATTCAGGAACCAGCACATTGGGCATACTGCTAGAGCAAAAAGTCCATTCCGCCATCGTTTTATCTGAGTAGAAGATGCCAGGATCCATACTCACATAGATGCCATCCGCAGGACCACCTTCATAGATCACACACTCAGCAGCGATCAGAGGTAAATTACTTACCCTATCCATCCAAGAAGCACCACCATCTAAACTCTCAACAACCCGCTGTTCTGTACCCGAAAGTGCCATAATAACCCGATCACTATCTCTTGGATGGATAGACACATAGTTTACATTAAGAAACTCAAACTCAGGACTAATGTCGACCCAATTAGCACCACCATCTTCTGTCCTGAAAACCTGCTCTTCGAATGCGGCGACAATAACACGATTGTCCGTCGGCGCAATAGCCATTTCTTGCATAAAGGTATCCACAGGATTATTTGGCTGAAAATCAGAAATTGGTTTCCATGTTACCGCACCATCACTGGTCTTATAGACCTGCTGCTTGCCTTGATATATCGTATGTGGCGCGATGGGGTCTTGTTCTAAGGGGGTTACCCATTCACCAAAGCCTGGAGATTGCTTGAAGCCACCAGAAAGTGACAAACCACCATTCTTGCTTTTATATATATTTCCATACTGGATCGACCCGTAGATGATGTCATTGTCTATACGATCTATAACCGATTCCATACCATCAGCACCTATAAAATCCACCCAACCCTCATGCTCTCGATAGGTCCCAGCACCATTATCCTGACTACCACCGACGACCAAATGTTCAGTGTCTCCTTCGACATCTATTCGATAGAACTGTCGGATACCTAGACCAGTTGTCTTATCCGTAAAGCTCGAACCACTATCTTCTGAAGTGAATAGACCACCATCAGTTCCAAAGTAAATCCTTTCGGACGTGTATTCAATTATGTCTACATCTGGATGGATAAACGGTAGTGGGTCGTTTCTCAACCAATGGCTAGTCTGTAACCACGTCGCACCTGCATCCATAGATCGAAAAGTCATCACCCCACCGACATGGACCTCATTTTTATTAATAGGGCTGACACCGATATCCATATCACGAGGAGCCTGTCCACCCCTGACAGCTTTGAGATAGCCCATTATGTTATTTCCGCCAGCTAGGTTATCTGATCTCGATTCGAAGGACTCTCCACCATCCACAGTCAGATATAGAGCCCCGAAGCCACCATTAGCAGCTTCTAGTACGTATATATAATCTGGATCTGCTGGGGTTACAGCGAGCATTATCGGATTGTTGCTCACATTCCTTTGCTGCCACGGACCGGCCATTTCTGTAAAGCTGGTGCCGGCATCACGAGATACCAGAACGATACCTTTTCCAGATGCATATATTGTGTTAGGGTCACCTGGTTTATACTCTAGGTCGTACATCGTTCCCTTATGGATATACCGGTTATTCCAGAATAAGCCTCCATTGAATGACTTAAATATATTACCACCTTCATTGATTGCTAATAGAATATTAGGATCTGTTTCCGAAGCTAATATTTTGATTATACGGCCAGATCGTATGCCATTAGAACTTTCCCATGTGCTGCCACCATCCGTGGATCTGACGATACCATTACCCCAAGTACCTGCATAATAATGATCAGAATTATGGGGACTAATAAGAAGAGAATATATTTTAAGATTGGGTTGCTTGTCGAAGATAGGTGTCCAATTATCACCGCCACTGGTACTCTTCCAGATGCCGCCAGATGGTGTTCCAACTAGAAGGTGATTTTCGTTGCTTTTGTCTATACCGATCGACGTAATCCGACCGATATGGGAAGACCAACCAGAGGTATTGCCTGCACTCATCGGTCCTAGTTCGTTCCAGTTCTGAATTTCGATCGTCTGCATGGTTTCGACGGCAGATGAGAATTCATCATTACCTAGACTATTAGTCATCATATGACCCTCATCATCTAGACAGCGCTTCATCCAGTAAGCCCACCTCTTATAAGCCTTGTAACCTGTATGACTCCCACGTCCATGCTGATCGAAGAAGATTTCTGCTTCTTCAACGATATCATTATAGGTCATGGATGTATCCATGGCCATCTCCATATAGATCTGACCCATCAGACCTAGGGGTAGGATTAGAATTAATCCTAAAATTGACTTTAACTTATACTCTAACACTGACCTTTTTATCTGACCCTACATAATACCCTATTTAACACGCAAATATACATGGTAAGTATTTGTAATGTAAATAGACGTAGTGCTTATGTATACGATACAGGGAATCTTTAATAGATTGGAAGCATAATTACTCGAGGACCTCTGGTGCCATTCCCATATTAGAGAATCCGCCATCATGGAAAAGGTTCTGCATGGTCACATACCTAGTCAGATCTGAAAACATGGTGATACAGTAATCAGCACAGGCTTCTGCCGAGGCGTTACCCATAGGTGACATCTTATCTGAGTAATTATAAAATTCTTGGAAACCCTTGACCCCCTTTCCAGCAGTTGTCAGCGTCGGTGACTGACTGAT
>CALEAC010000199.1 GCA_937944095.1 uncultured Saprospiraceae bacterium | reverse complement strand
ATCATTTTGCGACCTCTGGACACTAATGACCGAGAACTACTTTCTGTAATTTCCATCAAGTCAGCTATTTCTTTATGCGAATAACCTTCTATTAGATACATATTAATTGCAGTCCTGTATCTATCAGGAATACCTTCTATGAATTTCATCACATCGGCTTTTTCTAGTCTCAAAGAACAATCTTCATCGACATAGGGCTCAGGACTATTTTCATAGTTTGTATAAGTATGTCTTTTCTCTTTACGTAATTGGTCTAAGCATTTCTTAACTGTTACTGCACTAATCCAAGACTTGAATTTTCCCTGATCACTATACTTATCTATCTTAGTGATAATCTGTATCAGACTTTCTTGTAGTGCATCTTTCGCTTTTTCACTTTCGCCCATATACCTATAACAGATCGCATACAGATAGGCAGAATACTTGTCCACTAGCGCCTTAGTCGCTAGTCGGTCCTTAGTACTACAACCTTTGATTATTTCCTGTTCAGTCACTTAGATAGATACGATAGTCTAAAAGAAAATTTGCTTTTGGGGGTTTTGTCTATGATTTTACGATGATGACACCAGCTACTGGAAAATCACCATATTCTAAACTTCTTATAGTTTGCATCCAAACCTCTCCAGAAAATGATACTCTAAAGAGCCCATTATTCATCCTTTCGAAGTGTGAAATGTAAAAGTCATTTATATTACAACCTTGAGCTGCATTCTCACAGTTTATAGAATAACCATCAGCTCCGAAGTCTTCATCTTTCATATAGATATTAGATTGTTGAGCCTCATATTCCCCTATACCATTGTCATCAAAGGCAATTCTGACCTTGCCATTTTCGCTTGTCAGCTGGTACCTATTCTCATCTAGTTCCTCTAGAGTAAATGCCTTATATGTTTTTCTATCGCCTCTGATCATGATATAACTGAAGCCACCTTCATCGTCATTACAATGGCTTAAGAAACCAAGGTCGTCCTCTGTCGTGACTTGCCATGCAATACTAGGACCTCTACCATCTGTTAGATAGTCATAGCCAGCTACATCAAAGTAGCCATTGCAGACGGCGATGTTATGATTGATAACTGCTTCGTTAAAAATGTAATACTCATCACTGACAGTTCCGGGTATTATAATACCTGGTGAAACGCTAGATCCCCCATCACAATCAACAATCTCGGTGTTGACCATAGTGATGAATTGTTCGGCGCCTTGGATTTCTATTCGTTGCTGGTTTGCACCATTTCCCGATATCTGAACACTACCAATGGAATCATTACAAGGTGACAAAAAGGAAAGTTCAGTTTCAGTCTCACCAACTATAGTAGCATAGACCCCATTCATCGTCGTATAAGAGCTTAAGCCATCGACTTCGGTTTTCATAAATGAAACAGGACCGCTTTCTACCCTAACTTCAGATTCCACATAGTAACCCTTCTTAAAGGTTGCAGACATGAAATACCCAAAGCCGGTAGAGATATAAAATTGATTTTCGCTAGAAAGCTTAAGCCAATATTGTCTCTGAGCATCATACCAGAACATCGCTTCCTGTTCTCCAAGCTCAGCTTGTAACTTAATTGTCTTTGCTACATCAAGCCCAATAAGTTGATTATTGGCTTTTGTTACATTTATTACATAACCGTTAGTAGGGACTAAGGCTAATTCGTCACCATTAGTATCATATCCAATAGTACCGAAATAAGATCTAAGTAGATTCTGTGGTAACGCTATTGAAGAGAAACGCACTTCCTCTTCTTGTGATAATAGATCATTTCGATCTAGTGTTACGTCTAGTGCTTCTCCTACAGAGAGTTGATTCACGCCATTAGTTAGAGGTCTCTGTAATAGTTCATCGACTGGATATACTTCTATCTTATTGACGTCATTTTCTACAAGATATGGATATGATAGACCGATTAAGCGGTCCTGATTGTAAGCTTCTATTAGTTGCCCATACTTTATGGCTCCTTTGACTTCTATAAAGAATGCATCACCAATCACTTCATATATATCTTGATTGATATTAAGGTTATAACCAGATATGGCATCACCATTAGCATCACGCAGAACGCCCATAAGTCCTGTCTCCATTTCCGTACGTGGCTCATCGACAATTATATCTATTACGACTGGTTCATTGATATCATCTTGATAACAAGCAGCGAAGAAGAAGGTGAGACTCGATAATAATAAAATGTATTTCATTGGATCGAATTGTAATAATCAGTAGCATCGTGTTTCTGACAATAGTATAAAGCATGCTATCGCAATAACGCTGCAACAAATCTGAAAATAAGCTGAATAACTTGAAAATGACTAGATATCGACCTTGAACTTGAGGTTTACTCGTCTGGAAGTCAGGAAGTTAGGTATAGCGTACTGCTGCTTGCCTATTGTCTTTATCCAAATATTAGAGCCCACATTAGAGATATCGAGCATATTGAAGACCTCAAAGGTAATCCAGGCATTCTCCAATCCTCTCAAGAAGTGATTAGGCTTATTCCTTTTTCGGACTGCATTCCATATCTGATAGGCAAAGCCAATGTCTACCCTCTGGTAATCCTTGTATCTAAAGTTATTTCGGAACACTTGATTATTACCTTTGAGTCCAAATGGCAATCCTGAGCCATAAGTCAGATTGAGGTTCATCTTGAAGTTCTCATTATTAGGAAGATAATCTTGGAAGAAGATTGAAATATTGAAGAATTGATCTGTTGGTCTAGGTACATCAGAAACAGAAACATTAGCCGGTTCTGCACCAAATACGGCTTTCTGATGATCGATAGCAGTCAGGTTTTCTCTGGCTCGCAGAAAAGAAAGGTTAATCCATGATTCGGCACCAGGCACGAATTCACCGTTGATTCTGAGGTCTAGGCCTGTAACATAGCCAGTCGCATCATTCTCTCCTGAGTATCGTATTCTGACATTGTCTATCTCATAGGAGATGAGGTCATCTAGTTTCTTATAGTATAGCTCTGATATCAATCTGAATTTCTTCCGACCTATGCGCTTCCAATAAAAGTCATAGCTCAGGCCAGCAACCAAATGAATAGAACGCTGAGATCTGATATTCTGTGTTATCTGTCCTAGAGGGTCTCGCAATTCACGATAGAAAGGTGGTTGATAATATAAGCCACCAGATAGCTTGTAAGTGAGATCACGGGCACTCTTCAGCGGTCTATATAGGAGTTGGAATCTCGGACTAACATTGACTTCATCGTTATAACTCCAATAGTTAGCACGAATACCTCCTGTTAGCTTAAGCTCATAACTGTCTGCTTTCGTCAGACCAAAGCTGTTTTGGAAATAGGCCTCTAGTCGATGACTATTGATCTGGTTCTCAGACTTAATCACTTCATTCAGAATAACCTCTGAATCACTGAAAGGCAATGAGTAACCTGCAGAATCTAATCTTTCCCACTCGCTGAGTCTATCATCTATATTCTCAGCTTGATACTTCAGCCCCCATTGCAGGAAGTTGTTCTTCTCATCTTCTGATTGCAATTCGAGCCCGCCTTTGAAATGGACATTAGCAATATTATTAGCGAGTCTATTCCTTGCAAATAATTGTTGTGTACCGACGCCTAAGACGGCAACTTCATCGAGAGAACCCTCTCCTTCTAGATCAAATTCGACTTGACTCAATCTATAAAAGCCCAGGATATCAAAGCTTTCTGTTTCGTAATTATCATAGTATGAAGCCAATAACTTAAGGAATAATGGATTCTCATCACGCTCTGGCAAGTAGGTCAGCGAGATCCCAGCCATTGCATTCTCGAAGCCATCTTCTTCTTGACCTTCGAATACGCTAGACAATTGTAGAACTTGTGTAAAAAGACCCGTTGCTGTGACTCTTTCCTTCGGTACAAAACTAAACTTACTCCGATTAAAGTTTCCAAGTAGACCCACTTGTAAGTCCTGCGTTATATCATAACTAAGGTAGGATTGGATGTCTATAAATTCTGGTGTATATTCTCCAGAGACATCTAAAGAACCTAGTAGATATCGAGTTGTCTTATATCGCGTACCGACTAGATACCTGAACTTGTTGTAAGCATTGGCACCGATACGTTGACTACCTTCTATATGTGCCGATGCACCAAGTAAGCTTGCAGATGCAGAAGCTTTGAAAGCATCAGGTCTTTTATATCTGATATCTAATACTGAAGACATCTTATCACCATACCTCGCTTCGAAACCACCAGAAGAAAATGAGACATCACGGATCAAATCTATATTGGGAAAGGTGAGGCCCTCTTGCTGATTAGATCTTATTAGTTGCGGTCGGAAGATCTCGAAATCATTGACATAGACCAAATTCTCATCATAATTACCTCCTCGTACATTGTACTGAGAACTCAACTCACCACCTGTCCCACCAGAGGTACCTAAGGAGATATGTGGCAGGATACTCTCGAAATTACCACTTGCAGTCGGCAGTTTCTTGAATTCAGTGACTTCTTCTCTGACCATGCCGACATCCTCTATCCGACTCTCCCTGATCGTAATATCCAGATCAGTCACTTCAGGGACCATCTTGATATTAATGTTGCGCTTAGAATTGGCAGGCATGCCTTTCATTACGAAGTCAGCATCGATATAGCCGATACGCGTATATGTAAGGGTCAATCTTTGGTTCGCTGGAACAGCTATCGAATATTCTCCTTCTAGATTAGTCTCAGCAGTAGTACTGGTACCTTTGATAAATACAGTAACAAACTCTACAGGTATACCTGTATCTAGATCGCGAACAACACCGAAAACCTTAGCATCCTGGCCAAAACTTTCTATCGCATTAGCTGATAGAAATAGAATGACCAAGAAAAGAAAAGAAAAGAATCTGCTCATACTATAGATCAAAGTTTTTCTTGCTAATTGAATGTAGTCTTTCTATTGATTGGACTGGGTTATCTGACTTGAATACACTACTGCCAGCGACTAAGACATCAGCTCCAGCATTAATTAAGGATTCTGCATTTTGTAGACCCACGCCACCATCGATTTCTATAAGGGTATCTAGATTCCTTTCGATGATCTTGGTTTTGAGCTTATTCACTTTGTGTAGTGTTCGATAAATAAACTTTTGGCCACCGAAGCCTGGATTGACGGACATCAGACAGACGAGGTCCAAGCCCTCTAGTATATTATCCAACTGATCTACAGGCGTCTGAGGATTAATCGCAACACCAGCTTTGACCCCCTTAGCTTGGATATAAGAAATGAGTCGATGTGCGTGGTTAGTTGCTTCGAGATGAAAAGTCAGGACATCTGCGCCAGCTTCTATAAAGGCGTCTACATATTTTTCTGGCTCTACAATCATAAGATGGATATCCAAGGGCAGTTTGCTCTGTGACTTCATCTGCTGGACCAGCATCTGACCAAATGAAATATTAGGCACGAAAACACCATCCATGATATCGACGTGTACCCAATCTGCTCTACTTGAGTTGAGCATATCGAATTCCTCATTTAGCCGACCGAAGTCAGCTGCAAGTATACTGGGGGCGACTAGATGTGACATCTCCTTATTAGCTTGATAAGTGGTCAAATATCTGAATTATAACGTGACGAACGTTCTTCTTTATATACTTATCTCCTTAGTCGTAGAAATAAAGTCGAGATCATCAGGTCGATCGATCTGATTTAGCTTAAGGTAGACCAATGCCGTCGTGTAGACATCTCGTTCGCAATACGTCACGATCCGACTTAACTCCTGTCTCTGCCAGTAGGTCAGATGGACCATACTGCCATCTATATCCTCCTTAGGGGATGGTATGCCGAGCACTGCCGCCATCAGTCTGAGAGAGGTGTAATTCTTATAGTCGCCGAAACGCCACATTATTAATGTGTCTAGAAGATGATCGACTTCCCAGGGTTTCTTTCCCGCTATATCCATCATCTTAGGCACTTTCAAGCCATGTATAATCATACGTCTGCACAAGAATGGTATATCAAACTCCTTAATATTATGGCCACAAATTGCCTGCTTCTTTGGTTTGTCAAAATGGCTTTGCAACAAACTGATGAACCCATCCAGTAATAGTTGCTCATCATTATCGACAAAGGTCTTAGTCCTAAAGCCCTTAATCTCCTGCTTATGAGTTACAAAGAAGCCAACAGAAACACAGACCACCTTCGCAAACTCGGAATAGATACCCGCTTTGCTTTCAAAAAGTGCGGCAATACCTTCTTCATCCAAGTGAGGATCTCTAGACAAGACCCGAGCCTTGTGAGACCAGAGGGCTTGGAACTCATCACTGAGCTCAGAATAGGTCGAGACAACACCTGCCGTCTCTATATCCAAGAAGAGAATATCACTTAATCTTTTATTAATTCCTGACATGATCTTAGTTTATAGGTGTAAACCATGAGTAGGTTAGTAAAACGTAATCATTGTATACACCTAAATTAGGTCAACTCACTTTAATATGTAAGCATAAAGGATGATATTTGCTTGAAACACAGACTTATGAGTAAGAATAATTCGCTTTCCATTTTTAGTATCATCATGATACTTGCTTTGCTTGGACTGAATGTCTATCAATGGACAACCAATTCCAAAATGAAGAAAGAGCTCCATATGGAAAAGTCAAATCTTCTAGAATTAGAAAAGGCTAATTCAGAACTTAACCTCCGATTCGAATCCAAGATGGAAGAGCTAGAAGGCCTCAGAGGTGACAATCAAGAACTGAACGCACAAATAGACGTGCAAAAATCAGAGCTGTCTAAGCAGAAAAAGAGAATCAGCGGACTGATCTGGACTGAGAAGGAACTCGGTAAGGTTAAGCAAGAGATAGAGAGTATGGCTCTACAAGCTGACCAACATATAGCTCAGATTGCTAGATTAAAACAAGAAAATGAAGCACTCAACACCTCTGTCCAGTCCCTTAATGCGGCTAACACCGAACTGACCGAAACGGTGATGACGAATCAGAAAAGAATCTCTAGTCTAGACTCAGTGAAGACTATTCTAGTCAGTCAAACCGAAGAACTGAGTGAGGTCAACAATACGCTATCTACTAAGGTAGACATGGCAGAAGCCATCAAAATCAATTTTATAGAAGTCAAAGGCTATGATGTAAGAGATGGTGGTGAGGTCAAAGAAAAAAGTCGAGCAAAAAAGGTCGAAATGCTAAGAGCCTGCTTTACAACAGAAACAAATCTTGTCGTAGCTGCTGGAGAAGAAGAATTCCAAGTAAGGTATACCAATCCAGCTGGTGAGGTACTCTACGTCGAAAGCCTAGGCTCAGGATCGATAACGAATAAGCTTACAGATAAGACTGAGAGATACACTGCAGCAGGAACGATAGAATACAAAAACAAGGATACCAAAGCTTGCCTAGACTGGAAACCAAACTTCAAATTAATACAAGGCAACTACACTGTGGACATCTTTAATAACGGTTTTCTAGTCGGAAAAGGGACTTTCAGACTCAAATAGGATATAGTGCTAAGAACATATATGGACCTCAAGCGTTATGCTTGGGGTTTATTTTTTTTAGGTACTTTAATCATTCATATATACATTTCACATGCTTGGCTACAGATTCAAACTACAAAAACAAGCTACTGGCCGAGATCCTTTCAATGATTTGCTCAAGCTATTCAAGGAGTTATTGATTCATACTTCAGGGAATGTGCCAGAGGCTCTATCATGGCTAACAGAAATCGACAAAGAGCACAAATTAACACCTGATGACTACGGTATTGCTGACTTTATCCAAGACCTAAAGGATAAAGGGTACATCTCTAAAGATGGGCAGCCTGGACAGTCTGGCGGCATGAATCCCACAAAAAAAATGGAGATCTCACTTAGACAACATGCCTTAGATGACATCTTCGATACGCTTAAGAAATCTAAGAAAGGTAAACATAATACACGGGCTATTGGACAAGGTGATGAATTCACAGCTGAGCTAAAGCCTTACGAGTTTGGCGATAAGCTAGATAAACTATCCATATCTGAATCACTCAAGAACGCTCAGATTAATCATGGTCTAGATGACTTCAAGCTAACCCAAGCAGACTTAGAAGTCCATGAGACCTTCTTCCAATCTCAGACCAGCACCGTCCTGATGATCGATATCTCGCACTCTATGATTCTCTATGGTGAAGACAGAATCACACCTGCAAAAAAAGTGGCGATGGCCTTAGCTGAGCTGATCACGACGAGATACCCTAAGGATAGTTTAGACATTATCGTATTCGGCAATGATGCATGGAGGATTGAGATTAAGGATCTACCTTATCTAGAGGTCGGACCATATCACACAAACACAGTCGCTGGACTAGAACTAGCCATGAACATCCTTAGGAGGCGCAAGAATCCCAACAAACAGATCATGATGATCACTGATGGCAAACCGACTTGCATCAAAAAAGGTAAAAAATACTATAAGAATGCCTTTGGACTAGACAGAAAGATTCTTAATAGGACCTTAGGTCTTGCGACCAAAGCTAAAAAACTAAATATACCAATCACGACTTTCATGATTGCTCAAGATCCATGGCTGGTGCAGTTCGTGGACAAATTCACAAAGGCCAATAATGGTAAAGCTTTCTATAGTTCTCTAGGTGGATTAGGGGAATTCATATTTATGGATTACAAGAACAACAAAAGAAGAAAAAGGAATTAATGGATACCAAGAACATTAAGACAATAGGCGATCTCAAGAAAGCAGGTTATAAATCGCGATCGATCAGAGAAGAGTTGAGAGCTAACTTAGTGACTAAACTGAGTAAAGGAGAGACTAGTTATGAGGGCGTATTAGGCTTCGATGACACAGTGATTCCCGATCTAGAACGTGCCATCTTATCTCAGCATAATATACTGTTACTAGGACTCAGAGGCCAAGCCAAAACGAGAATAGCACGACTAACTACTGGATTGTTAGACGACTACATACCTGTCATCAAAGGTGGAGACCTCAATGATGACCCACTCTCTCCAATCTCTAGTAGTGCCATAGACCTGATTGCTGAACATGGTGATGAGACACCTATCGAGTGGCTCTCAGCAGAGGATAGATATGTAGAGAAACTCGCTACACCAGATGTAAGTATAGCCGACCTCATAGGTGACGTGGATCCAATTAAGGCAGCGACGCTCAAGCTACCCTACTCTGACCCACGTGTAATCCATCACGGTCTAATACCTCGATCGCATAGATCCATCTTCGTGCTCAATGAGTTGCCAGATCTACAACCAAGGATCCAAGTTGCCCTATTCAATATACTCCAAGAAGGAGATATGCAAATCAGAGGTTTCAAACTGAGATTACCGCTCGACATTCTTTTCATCTTCACCGCTAATCCAGAGGACTATACCAATAGAGGCTCTATCATCACGCCTCTGAAGGACAGAATAGAAAGCCAGATACTCACCCACTATCCAGTGAGTCTAGATATTGCCAAGGAGATCACTACGCAAGAAATGAGAGTAGCAGAGCAAGCAAAGAAGATGATTACTGTACCCGAGTTGCTGAAGGACCTCCTAGAGATGATCGTATTCGAAGCGAGAGAAAGTGAATTAGTGGATGAGAAAAGTGGCGTTTCTGCAAGGCTATCTATCTCCGCTATGGAAAACCTCATAAGTAGTGCTGAGCGGAGAGCTATCATTAATGGGGAAAAAACCAGTACTGCTAGGATATCAGACCTATGGGGCATTATACCAAGTATCACAGGTAAGGTGGAACTCGTCTACGAGGGTGAGCAAGAAGGCTCATATACAGTCGCTTTATTACTCATTAGTGCCGCAGTCAAGAAATTATTCCTTAGCCTATTTGACCATCCAGATAAGGCCATTAAGCTAGAAGACAAGGATCCTTACGGCACCTTAAGAGCTTGGTTTGGCGCTGGGAACGAAGTCGATCTCCTTAATCATGCGACTGACAAAGCATACAAAACCATACTAGCTGATATTCCAAGTCTCAAAAAACTCATAGAGCGCTATCAGCCAGAAGCAGAGCATAGCGAGCTATTGATGGAGTTTGCCCTGCATGGACTAGCAGAAACAGAAGTGATCTCGAAGGAATTCTTACAAAGAAGTATTAACTTTTCCGATCCTTTGGCTAACATGTTTAATCAATTAGACAACTAGAATCTTAACCTTTTGTTAGATTAATTGATATCAGAATTTCTTGATATTTGTAAGATGAGAATACTTAACTCTTTGGTTCTTATACTTTTGGCGGGTATGATAGCTGCACAGAATGTAGCTGATAAGGTTGTCGGTCCTTCTATGACCTTTGATACCAGCCATTTTGACTTAGGCCCCATTACTAAGGGTGACATCCATACCATGGTCTATCAGTTCAAGAACACAGGTACAGAAGACCTCAAGATAGAAATCGTATCAGGTTGTGAGTGCACGACACTTGATTGGCCTCGATTACCGATTAAGCCAGACTCTACAGGCGTCGTTACGGCGATATTCGATAGTTCTGAGAAAGAGAAATCAGAGACAGTCGACATAGATATCAATCTAGAGAACTTAGATCCGAAGTCTGGCTATCCGATGTTCAAGCGTGTCACTTACTCATTTGAGTTAATAGAATAATTCCCTCTACATCTTTGCAGACAGAAACCCAGATTTGGGTGATGCTTATCCATGGGAATTCATCTATAAATATTGCTTTCTTGGTTTTCCTTCTTTGCTTAAGTAGTAGTTTCTTGAGCAGGTCAAAAGCGGCGTCCCAATCATCGGGCAGTGTGCGTAATTTTGTGCCAGAATAAGAAGATACTTTTGTACAAAATGTCCTAATTTGATTGTCACGATCGACGTCTTTTTTGCCTTTATAATGAAAGCAGAGTTTCTTGCCGAATCCATGCTTTACAAGGTAGGTCTTACCGACTCTTCTTCTGCCGACCACGGCCAATAGCTCGGATTCATTAGACTTTAGAAGTTTACTTATGATCTGGAGCTCGGCTTTTCTTCCGACAATTAGGTCTTCTTTCTCTATATCATACTTGGCCATAACACCAAGAATATACACATTATGGCCAGATATAAATATTAACTATTTGGCCATAACTATGTTTTTTGAGGACTTATGGCCAAATAAGAATTAGAATAATATAGCTGGCAGCAGTAAAATTATTGCCAGCGACAAAGTCTAATCACTAATCTTAAGGACCTCCAAGAAAGCTTTTTGAGGCACCTGAACAGATCCGATCTGACGCATCTTCTTTTTACCTTTCTTTTGCTTCTCTAAGAGCTTACGCTTACGTGTAATATCACCACCATAACATTTGGCTGTTACATCCTTACGCATTGCAGAGATGGTTTCTCTGGCAATAACCTTGGCACCAATAGCAGCTTGGATGGCAATAACGAATTGCTGCTTGGGTAGTAACTCTTTTAGTTTCTTACAGATTCTTCTGCCGAAAGGATCTGACTTAGAACGGTGTACTAATGAGGACATCGCATCGACATTATCACCATTCAACTTGATGTCCAGCTTGACCAAGTCAGCTGGTCTGAAGTCAATCGGTACATAATCAAAAGAGGCATAACCTCTAGATATAGATTTCAATTTATCATAGAAATCAAAAACAATCTCAGCCAGAGGCAATTCGAAAGTCATCTCTATACGATCAGTTGTCAGATAATTCTGCTTGGTGAGTGTGCCTCTCTTATCCATACATAATGACATGATTGTACCGATGTATTCGGGCATCGATATAATCTGCGCTCGTATAAAAGGTTCTTCTACCCTATCGATCCGAGTCTGATCTGGTAGATCATTAGGTGTATTTATTGTTAGTTTTTCGCCTTTCTTAGTGTAGGCGAAATACGATACATTCGGTATCGTTGTAATGACCTCTTGGTCAAATTCTCTACTGAGTCTCTCTTGTACAATCTCCAAGTGGAGCATGCCTAGAAATCCGACTCGGAATCCAAAACCCAAAGCAGCAGACGATTCTGGTTCATAGACTAGAGCGGCATCATTCAACTGTAGTTTTTCTAGACTATCTCTTAGGTCTTCGAAGTCTTCATTCTCTATAGGATATAAGCCAGCAAAGACCATCGGTCTCACCACTTCGAAACCATGTATGCCTTCTTCACATGGATTCGCAACAGTCGTGATGGTATCTCCGACTTTGATTTCTTTACTTTCCTTTATTCCAGTGATTATATAGCCTACGTTTCCTGCGCCTAACTTATCTCTAGGTTCCATGTCTAGCTTGAGGACACCGACCTCGTCTGCATGGTATTCCTTTCCAGTATTAAAGAATCTGACTTTTTCACCCTTACTTAGAGTTCCATTGAGAATCTTGAAGTAGGCGATAACGCCTCTGAATGAGTTAAACAATGAATCAAAAATCAAAGCTTGTAGTGGTGCATTAGAATCACCATTTGGGGCAGGTATCTTTTCTACGATGGCATTCAGTACATTCTCGACACCAAAGCCGGTCTTACCACTAGCATGGATAATATCTTCGAGCTTAACACCCAGTAGATCGATGACCTGATCAGAAACCTCTTCTATCATCGCGCTTTCCATATCCACTTTATTCAGAACGGGGATGATCTCTAGATCATGCTCTAGCGCTAAATATAGATTAGAAATCGTCTGAGCTTGGATGCCCTGACTTGCATCCACGAGCAAAAGTGCGCCTTCGCAGGCTGCTATAGAACGAGATACCTCATAAGAGAAATCAACGTGACCGGGTGTATCTATGAGATTAAGTGTATAGGTCTGACCATTCTTGTGCTTGAAATCAAGCTGTATGGCGTGACTCTTAATGGTAATACCTCTTTCGCGCTCTAGATCCATGTCATCCAGCGCTTGGTCTTGCATCTTTCGTTCAGAAATAGTCTTGGTATACTCTAGCATCCTATCTGATAAGGTGCTTTTCCCATGATCAATGTGAGCGATAACACAAAAATTCCTAATCTCATTCATAAGCCTGCAAAGATAAGCTAAATCAGCTTGTTCGCAGTCAAGTTAGGCTTAAATGAATACTTAGGTATTTGTGGTCCGAAAAACTGGTCAAATCTCAAAGATGACACCTTGCTCAGTCGCCACGCGGTACTTCTCTGGATCAAAAGAATATAGCATCGCCGGTCGATGTGATACGCCTTTTTGGTATTCATTGAGCGAATTAAGGATACTCATACCCAATATTTTCTTCCTGAAATTCCGCTTATCCAAGTCTTGCTCTAGAATCACCTCATATAAGCGCTGTAGCTCCGTCAAAGTGAATTTTTCAGGCAGCAATTCGAATCCAACTGGCCTGAGCTTAAGTTCCTGCCGCAGTCTAGTCCGACAAGTTTCCATAATATCTAAGTGATCAAAGGCCAGAGTAGATATAGAACTGACCGCTTTCCAAGAGACCTCCTCCGCAAAGGAAGCGGCTCTAATCTTGACTTTGGCGATATTAATTAGGCTGTAATAGGCAATCGTGATAACACGCCCTCTTGGATGTCGATCGACTTTACCGAAGGTATAAACTTGTTCTAAATAGACATTTTGCAGACCGGTCAGTTGCTTAAGAACACGCTCTGCTGCTGCATCTAAGTCCTCATCTGGGCTGACAATATCACCAGGCAAGGCCCACTGACCACCATAAGGGTCTTGGCTCCGCTTAATTAATAACACCTTCAGTTCATCTCCGTCGAAACCGAAAATGATATTATCTACTGAAAAAGCCGACTTATATATATCTTTCTGAAAAGGCACCCAGAACTATTAGTTTTGATACAAATATAGCCATCTACTATGCACATAAACTTAATCAGCGATACAATAACCCAACCTTCTCAGGGGATGAGACAAGCAATGGCTGCTGCAGAAGTAGGAGATGACGTATTTGGACTAGACCCTACAGTCAATAAATTACAAGAGCGCGTTGCGACTATGTTCGGCATGGAGGCTGCTATCTTTTGCCCTTCAGGTACGATGACGAACCAGCTTGCACTCAAAGTGCATACGAGACCCTTAGATGAAGTCATCTGTGATGAAACCTCCCATATCTATCAGTACGAAACGGCGGGATATGCCTATAATTCGGGTATTGGTGTCAATCTAATCAAAGGAAACTACGGCAAGATCACACCAGATCAGATAAAGGCCGCTGTCAAGCCTAGATATGATTGGCTACCTATCTCTCGCCTGGTTGTACTAGAAAATAGCACTAATAAAGGGGGTGGCAATTACTATACAACAAGTGAAATACAAGCTATAAAAGAAACTTGTGATAGCCTCAATCTTAGATTGCACCTAGATGGTGCTCGATTATTCAATGTACTCGCAGAAACGAATGAGTCTACAGAAGAAGTAGGCGCGCTATTTGACAGTATTTCCATCTGTATCTCTAAGGGCTTAGGTGCGCCAGTGGGTTCATTACTCATAGGCACTGCTGAGCTGGTGACTGAGGCAAGACGGTTCCGCAAGGTCATGGGCGGTGGTATGAGACAAGCTGGGATACTGGCAGCAGCTTGTCTTTATGCTCTAGATAACAATGTCGATCGATTACGAGATGACAACCAAAGAGCTAGAGAACTAGGTGAATTTCTGGAAAGCCTACCCTATGTAGAGGGCATTAGCCCTGTTAAGACCAACATCTTGATTTTTACCCTAAAAAGTGGGACTGCCGATGACTTTGTCAAAACGATGTCTGCTAAGAAGGTGACCTGTGCTGCGTTCGGGCCTAAGCACGTCCGGTTTGTAACGCATATGGATTTCACATCAGAAATGCTGGAAGAACTTAAGACTATCCTAGCTAATTATAAAGGTTAATCCTCCTCGGATTCCCGCTTTTGTAGTTCGTCTCTAATTAATGCAGCTCTCTCGTAGTCCTCTGTCTCTAGAACTTCTTCGAGCAACTTCTTAAGTGCATCTACGGAGTACTGATCAAAAGAGTCAGAATCTATTTCATCAGGCATTATCGTGCTGGATCCCTTATCTACATCATCTTCTAACACCACGCCTGCTTGATCCATAATGAATTCAAAGGTATATATCGGACTCTTGAATCTCACTGCCATCGCAATCGCATCAGAAGTGCGCGAATCGATGACAAATTCTTGATTATCTCGACTGCAAACTAACTGCGCATAGAATATTCCATCGAGTAGATTATTAATAATAACCTCTTTGAGCGTGACATCGAAGGTATCTAGTGTATTCTTGAATAGGTCATGGGTTAACGGTCGGTTGGGTATCATCCGCTCCATCGCTACGGCTATCGCTTGGGCCTCAAATCCACCTATAACTATCGGTAACCTGCGCTTACCATCTACTTCTCCTAATACGACAGCATAGTTATGGGACTGCGTCACACTGTGTGACAAAGCCACTATTTCTAAATCTATTTTCTTCATCTTTAGCTGCTAGCTTATGGACTCTTCATACTGGTCCAAAACCTGATTTCGGGTAACTTTATTGAAACTCAACAAATATAGTTTAAAATAATATGTCGACCTTAGTCGCCTAGCCTATGAGCAAAGAAAGATTAACCAAATTGCTGAGTTTCTTAATAGATAGTCCAGAAGACGCCTTTCTTCTTTTTGCTATTGCTAAAGAATATGAAAAACTCGAGCAATATGACAAAGCACTGAACTACTTTTCCAGCCTGAGAAAAAAGTCTCCAGAATACATCGGCTTGTATTACCATCTAGGCAAACTATATGAATTGATACAACAAGAAAGACTAGCCTTATCCATCTACGCAGAAGGCATAGAACTGGCTAAGAAGCAAGGGGACTTCCATGCCTTATCGGAGCTTAATACGGCTAAGATGAACTTAGAGATTCAGCTGGGCAACTAGCTGATCATAACAGAACCCCTGTACACTTCAGATACAGGACCGGCTAACCAGATATTCGTATAACCTCCATCTTTGGCGATTTCATAACTAACGGTCAATTCTCCACCGAGTGTCGTGATTCCTATCTTGTCTGACGCGATCAAGTTCGCAGATCTGCTAGCTAAGACAACGGCAACCGCCCCAGTACCACAGGATAAGGTTTCTGCTTCGACACCTCTTTCATAAGTGCGAGCTTTCAGTTTATCGGATATAACATTGACAAAATTGACATTGGTACCCTCTTCAGCGTATTGTTTATTATACCTGATTGCCCTGGCCTCAGTTATGATATCCATATCGGCGATATCAGTCTCCATCAGGCATACATAATGTGGCGAACCCGTATCCACGAAAAAGGCCTCATCTGAGATTCTGATCACTTCATGGACATCTTGCATCTTGAGGCTAACCATGTTGCCTATGATTGTGCCTTCATGCAGCCCATCTATTGCCATAAACGAGGCTTTACCCTTGACATAACCGAGACTAGCTGCTAAGTGTAAGCTACAGCGGCCGCCATTTCCACACATACTCGCCACATGGCCATCACTGTTATAGTAGACCATCTCATAGTCATCAGTTCTAGAGGACAATAATATAATAAGACCATCTGCACCTATGCCCATATGTCTAGCACATAGTTTCTCTACCACAGCAGGACTGAATAAGAGAGGGTCTACCGGCGCACTTAGCCCATCTATCATGATGAAGTCATTACCAGTCCCTTGATATTTTATAAAATCTATTTTTGTCACAATCCGTTAGTATAAGAGGTCAAAGCTAGTTAATTGGTTTTAGTGCACTAAACTTACTAAGTTTGTTATATAATGAAAAATCTTAATACGATCATCATTTCTGTTCTGTGCAGTGCTTGTTGCTTGTATATATATCATGTGTCGACCCAGCGGAAGATCACGAGACTCGATAACAACTATGCAAGATTGGTTGCTCAGACTGATCAGATATCTGCGTCTTCTGAGGTCATCTATCGAGATAAATATGTCTCTAATGCTTCTTTTGTTGCCGCGGCTAGTAAGGCCATCAATGCTGTGGTCGGTATCGAAGCTATTAAGATTACCCAAGATAGAACTGGCAATGATAAGTATGCACGGACTAATGGTTCTGGGGTCTTAATCTCTAGCAATGGCTATATTATTACCAATTATCACGTCATCGAGAACGCCAGCGAGATAGAATTAATCCTAGAAGATAAGCGCGAATTCAAGGCGGAATTGCAAGGCTATGACCAATCTACCGATCTGGCGCTGCTCAAAATAGTTGCTTCGGACTTGCCCTATATCCAAATAGGTGATTCTGACGATTTAGACATAGGTGAGTGGGTTCTAGCTATAGGTAATCCATTCAAGTTGAGCTCCAGCGTCACAGCAGGTATCGTTAGCGCCAAAGCCAGACAGATTAATATATTCAAGACACAAGGTGTCGAATCGTTTATCCAAACCGATGCCGCAGTGAACCCCGGAAACAGTGGCGGTGCTCTCATTAATACAGAGGGCAAACTAGTCGGTATCAACACAGCAATATTAACCTATAGTGGCAAGTATGAAGGCTTTTCTTTCGCTGTACCCAGTAATCTCGTAGAGAAGGTCATCACAGACCTGAGAGAGTATGGCGCTGTCCAACGCGCATGGCTAGGCGTTTCTGTGCTCAGCGTGGATGAAAAACGAGCGGAGGCCCTTGGGCTCGAGAAAATAGAAGGTGTCTTTGTCGATCTCGTCGAAAGAGAAGGTGCTGCTGACAGAGCTGAATTAAAATTTGAAGATGTCATTACAGCCATCGATGGTAAGAAGACGAAGAGTAGACCTGCCTTTCTAGAAATATTAGGTCAATATAGGCCTGGCGATGTTATTAGCATTAGCTATTTCAGAAAAGGAAAAACTTATCAAGCAACAGCAACACTACTCAATCAACTCAATACCACTGATTACATCGCCGTAAGAAGAGATAAGCTGTTTACTGAATTAGGCTTCGAACTAAGAGATCTAGATTCCGAAGAAAAAGAAAAGAATAATCAAGCAGGTGTGATGGTCGTCAGTATCATGAAAGGGAGCACAATCGAATCAGTCAATATGGACCCTGGCTATATCATAACCAGTATCAATGGCATTAAGATCAATACAGTCGAACAATTCAAAACGAAGCTAGAATCCACTTCTGGGCTTGTTTTGCTCAATGGCTTCTATGAGAATTACCCTAAAGAATGGCCCTATAAATTTTACAGATAATGAGTGATAACAACGTGAGTATAAACGTCGAGAGAATCGATGACCACATGAATTTCCGTGCTATCAATAGCGAAGGAAAGGAAATCCTAATGGACGCCTCACCAAGTATTGGTGGCAAAAACAATGGTGTCAGACCGATGGAGACTTTACTGATGGGCTTGGCTGGCTGTAGCGGTATAGATGTCGTGCTGATCCTAAAGAAGATGAAACAAGAGATAGCTGATCTAAAGATTCAGGTTACTGCCGATAGGGTCAAAGTAGCAGATGTAACCGAGTTCAAAGATATCAAGGTCCATTTTCAGTTATGGGGCGACCTGAAAGAGAACAAAGTCCAGAAAGCCATCGACATGTCTCTAGAAAAGTATTGCTCCGTCGCTAAGATACTAGAGCGGTCAGCGACGATCAGCTCTAGCTATACTCTAATGGATTAATCCTCAATAAAAAAAAGGCCCCTCATGTGAGGAGCCTTCGTCTATTTATCTAAGCTATATCTTAGTCTATAATCACTCTTCTAGTGAGGTAACCTTGCTCGTTAGTCATAGATAACATATACATACCAGCAGGTAACTGCGTGACGTCTATCTCATGACTTAGAGAACCAGCAACATACTTTTCATTGATTAAGCTGTTACCAGAAATATCAATCAGTTGGATATTAAAATCCATATCGTTCTCCCTAAAATTGAGGAATAACGATTCTGAAGCAGGATTAGGGCTGACATTAAGTACCACTTCATTACTGAGGTCTACACTATTCGTCATGTAGGCCACATTGAAAAACGCTATATCAGAACCGAAGAAGCCTTTATTAGTATATATCTGATGACCTTGCTCATCTGAGATTGTGATATCGCCGGCGATACCATTGACGCCATTATCAAAAATAATAAAGGTATAACAGCCAGCCTCAGGTAGAATATGCTCTGTTGTTATCGTCGCATTGTTCTCAGCTAGGCTAACATTAGCTACTGTATTGTTATTCTCATCTCGAATGACATAAAAGTTGCCATCAGCAACACTAGAATCATCGGTGTTAACCGTTATAGTGACTTGATTAGTACTATTAAGAACGACCTCTGAGCTATGAGAAAGCATAGAACTTTCATCACCATTTATGTTTGCAAACTGGAACTCTAAGATGGCATTATCATCTACCTTAAAACTTGGAATGTCGATATCATCGATAACCTGAAAAGGACCTATCTCTCCAGTCCACTGCGTTTCATAAGCGACCTCACCATTGATCATCATCATCACATCTGCTTGGGTGATAGTTTCCTCTCCTAAGTTCTGTAATGTGAAACTTGGTTCGATATCTAGCTCAGTCTGACAGAATGAACCACCAGTCAATTCTGATTCTGTAAACACAGGATTGATTCCAGCAGAAAGAACTGGTCCTTCGCTCATGAATTCAATAAAGTCCTCTCGACTTGCCTGTCTGGTCTCGACGACTGTTCTATCAGGATAGATCATATAAATCGTTGGATAATATGATAATTGGTAGTCTGATGCTATCCCTCTATTATCTATCATCGGATACGTTATGCCCTCAGTCCAGTCTCCATAAGTGCTACTATTACAACCGTCAGGGCCATAGATACAATCAATATTAGTAGCACCATCTGCTTCTACACCTAGCACCATCACCTCATTTGTTCCATCTGGTCCGAACTCCTTATAGAACTCCTCGAGTGTATGTTGCTGATGATAAGTCCAGCAGGGTCCGCACCAGGTAGCATACAGGTCCATTATGACAATTTTGCCATCATCTAAGTAATCATAAAGGACGTGTTCGTTACCTTCTAGATCGTCCACAATGAAATTAGGGCCTATACTACCAGGCTCTAATTGACTGCTCCCAACAGTAATTGCTAGAAGCACAAATAGAAAAGTTGTAAATATTAGTCTCATAATGTGATGTTTTATCGCAAAATAAGGATTCATCTTCAGAATTAGGAATTAAGATATCTTACAAACGACAATTAGTGTCATCAAGACTTATATTTGCCCCAAATTAAGGCCACATAGCTCAATTGGATAGAGTACCTGATTACGGCTCAGGAGGTTGGGGGTTCGACTCCTCCTGTGGTCACTTTGAGAAAATAAGATGACTTATGATGCAATTCGTAAGTCATTTTTTTTTGGTGTCCTTTTCATTGACTGACGAATCCTCCGAGGTTTTATACACATTACGACCTCAGCTAGTAAATCTAAAGCACACTAGTTTTTATTTGTCGTTTCTCCAGAGAGATTCTACTGTCTTCAGCGTAGCTAACAAGATAGAAGCCGTTACAATCACACAAAGTCTGAACTTTCTATCTGATATAGATTGTGATATTCCTTACCAGAATGGATATATTAAGAACCATTAATTCAAACAATTTTTACGGTATGGAAGCGCCTCAGAAGAGGCAACTTCCGACCATCTTTTAAACTATTCAGTTTCACTTAGATCTACTGAGCAAATAGATTTCTCTTCTAGTTGCTTTTACCTGTTTATGTTCCACCTGTAGACTTAGGAGGATTATTCCCTCTTCCTCAACCTGAAGATTTTCCTGTGGTACTAGGCCATAGCGGATTTGTTTTACCAGTTTTGTTGGTCTTAGCCAACTTTACAATTTTTTAGATTAGAAATTAATCTTGGAATTAATCGCGTTTAGGAACATAGACTTTGTTTCCATTGCTATTGATATAGTATTGTCCTCCTCTAGGCCCAGTGTATATCGTCTTACCAGACCCATAATTTAGGGCTTCAGGACTATAATCTCTCGCTCTGGTGCCTTTCTCACCAGTATAAGAATTGGAATTACCCTGAGTAGAATAATTATCCCAATTCGTGTTGTTAGAGCTAGTTCGATAGTGGCCAGAAACATAAGTGCCATCTGTCTTGAAATAGCCTGAAACATAAGTTTGGCCATATGCCAGCATTCCGATAAAACAAAAAAGAGTAGTAATAATTAGATTTTTCATTTTTAATAAGTTTTAGATTTAGAAATATGTTACATCTCTTAATACCTGACTTTCCATAATGTCGCCTAGTAAGAAGAAATAAAAAGCAAGAATTCAGAGCCTCGTATTATTCAGCATAACTTATACTCTTCTATTACAACTTCGGGCAGATTAACATAGAGGAATTGCTCTCCGACTATCCGTCTGAAAATATGCTGGATTACAATTATATATTAGCGGCTTAATTTTCCACACATCCTTTTATACTCATCGCGTTTCCCGTATTTAAGAGTTTATATGCTGCTTTGAATTTTATAAATTGCGAATCCAAATTTCAATAGATTGAGCCAGATTGTAGTAAATTTCCTATGGACATTACTGTAGAAAATTACAATTGCAATTGACTTATGGCCACCTAATAAACATATTCAACATCCATCTCAATATGTACATTAAGGCCCTCTTTTACTATTGGCACATGGACTGTTTTATCAATGCCTTCCATATAAAAATCACTCGAAAAAACTGCTCTTGAACCTAGACAGTCAGGAGAAAAGCTATCGAAATCCATCATATACAGTTCAAGTGAACGCCCCTTAAGTTGATCCACGTTAATGATATAATTAAGGTCAGTGAAGTATAATCTTGAATGTACATGATCTGTGACTATAGAG
>CALEAC010000198.1 GCA_937944095.1 uncultured Saprospiraceae bacterium | reverse complement strand
CATGATGCTTCTTCTTAGCTATGGTCTCATCAGTAACAGCATCACAGTTATTAATGACTAGATCACAATTCTTACAAGTTATATCTTGAAATACCTCAGAGTCTTCACTGATAAATACTGAGATTGGTGTATACTTTGTTTCCACATTATACTTCATTGGCTCTTCACTATAGTGTATATCAAGTTTGCCAAACGTCATATCTACTTCGATATCTCCAGCAACATTAAGTAAAGATAAGTCTGATCGATTGGTCTTCACATTCACGTTGCCGTTACTGTTCGATATATCAACATCGCCATATCTAGAAAACACCTTCAGACTCCCGCTGTAATTATTGATTTTGGTCGAACAGAATTTGGTATCAACAGTAACAGCTTCTATCTCACCGTCCAAGTCAAGTTGTCCAAAGGAATTCCTTATTTCTACAATAGCATAAGACGGAACACTTAGGTTTAGATTCGTTTTGAGATTTGACTGAGGTCTGTCATCCTGGTTATCGACCTGTATTGCATTACTAAAAATGACTTCATCCCCTTTCTTCTCAAAGTTAACTTTGATAACTTCCAGGTCTTTCTTGGCTCGTCCTCTATCCTTGAATCTAGAAATAACTTCTACCCTAGCTTCGACTTCGTTTTTATCCCAAGTCGTAATAGTAACAAAGGTCCGTTCGCCAGAGACTTTGATTTTATCTCCAACTTGAAAACGATGTTGTTTTGTCAGGGACTTAATCTCCTTAAAGGTTTCCTGTCCCAGGAGGAAAGGCGCTTGGAGAAATAGTGTTATAATTATAAAGATGGCTTTCATGAGGTTGCAGATATCATTGTTCTTAATAAATCAGCTTTGTCTCTTTCTATACGAGCTAGCAGTTTTACACTAGACTCATCTTGTCCATATATCTCTTTCATTTCTTTTATTCTTTCTATAGCAGCATTGAGTTCTGCTAATTGTTGTTTAAACTGCTTTAACTCATCTGCATCAAAAATGAATTCATTAGCTTCTATATAGCTCAGTACTTCATCTAAGTTTTCATCTACCTCTAGGTCCTGATTATCCATCGATGCCAATTCTACTTCAGAGCGATACTGAAATTCAGACACAGCTTCTGTCCTAGTGCTTAGGAGGTAGACGACTATTAGAGATAAAAAGACGATGGCCATGCCAGCTAATTTCAAATAGAGTTGATATCTATCTACCCTATCTGGTTCTACCGTCGGGCTATCAAGTGCAACTTCGATGTTATCCCACAAATGGTCTGGTGCTTGGTATAATGGTAAGTCAGTAAGGCCTTGACTTAGATCTAAGCTGCCAGCTATCTCCTCCCATCGATTAGGTGCTGCATACTGGTGCCCTTTAAGCAAGTCTAGCATTTCCTGATATGTCATTTTATTGTTGCTCATCAATGCAAGTGTGGTTTAAGCATATCTTTCAATTTCGTTTTGGCGTAATTCAATTGGGACTTTGATGTCCCAATTGTAATATCCATTGCTTCAGCTATCTCTTTGTGAGAAAATCCTTCGACTTCACACATAACAAATACGGTTCTACTCTTAGTCGGTAGCGCTTGTATTGCTTGTTCTATATATCCGACGTCTATTTTTTCCCTTTGACTTAGCTCTACTGATTCTAGTGAGACACTCTTCTTGACATGATTCAGATAGTAATAAGTTTTTCTAACTAATATCTTCTTGATCCAAGAATGGAAGTATAGTGGTTCTTTGAGCTTGGCTAGATTCTTAAATGCCTCAATAAAAGTGTCTTGAAGTAAATCGTTCGCTTGATCAATATCGTTAGTTAGTCTAACTGCAATTGTGTATAAATTGTCCTTATAGCTATCATATAGTTTACGCTGAGCAACTCGGTCGTTTTGTAAGCATAAACTTATTGTAGCAGGAAGATTCATCTGTAATACTATCTTGTAATATAGTTATGATCTGATATAGACGACCTCCATTGTTAGGCTTATGTCCAGTCCTAAATCAACTCCAGCTTCAGTTAGATCTAAGGTCTCTAATGGCAACATATCAGTAACGATAAGTTTCTCACCTTCAAATCTGAAATTTCTACTATCTCCAAATATCTCAGAATTGAATGCATCAGCCCCATCGATAGTCCAAGTTCCAACGTCATCATGCGGCATTTCTAACTCCTCAGAATGGACCAACTTGTCTTCAGTGTAAAATTCTTCTGTGATAGAAACGATTCCTCTAAAGGCGACTTCGCCATTTTCTCTGATATCGATAGCTGCTTCACTGGAACTATTTTTCAGGATGATATCCATCATAATACCTTGTGACTCTAATGAGGCTGTACCTCCTCCACTTATATCTTCTAGGGTCCACTGACCGACATAGCGTTCTTCTACATTTTCCTTCTTTTGGCATGATGTGAATAGAAAACTAGAGATGAGAACGATGCTTAATAAATTAATATATTTCATGTTTTTCGTTTTAATGTTTGATACAAAAAAGTTAATCTTTTACAACGTTGTACCCTTATAGTGTCTGATATTGCTCTAATGGTTGGAAATGGACTCAAGAAAAAGTCGTTATTTTTATTTTTTTTCTAAAAACTGAGTAAAAATGAGGGCTAAGGGATTATAATATTTACGATTGTCCGTAATGATACCAATAGCTGACCACCATTTGCATTCTTGCCCTCTAACTCCCTGAAGGGAGAACTTCAGCCGCGCCAAGGATGCCCCTTTAGGGGATTATGGGGTGAGCAGAGCACTATCAGAACTTCTAGGTAAGATTAAGGATACTCAGAAAATGTAATAATGTAGGCCCTGTATGACTCGCTTTTCGGTCAATAGGAGATTTTTTTTTCAAAGCCATTCCAACCATTAGAGCTATATGATACACTATAACGGTATAGCCTTGTCTAAAGAACATTCTAGATTAGAGTCACAGGAAAACGAAGGTTACGAAATATAATTTCTTAAGCACTGCTCTAATTTTTGAATGAATAGGTAATTAAAGCATCCAGTAATTACTCAATCTTTAGCTACATTTAATCTATAAGAACTAATCTAACTATGGTCCTTTCTAGAATTATCTTATTCATCTTTTTATTATTTCCAAGTTTCCTTATTGTAGCACAAACAGCTGCGACACGAACAATCAATGGAACGGTATATGACGATAGTAACGGTGAGAGTCTCATCGGTGCACTGATCTCCCAAAAAACAACCCAGTCCGCAGCCACGACCAATGCTTATGGTTTCTTCTCAATGGAGGTCAGTGGGGATAACCCAGTCATAGAGATTAGCTATTTGGGATACATCACCTATAAGATGATGGTAGATCCTAATAGTACCAAAGCACTCAATATCAGGTTGTCTCTAGAAAGTAATGTGATGGACGAGATTGTGATCACTGCTGACCAGCATAAGGCTGAAGAGTATGTGCGCAGTACCACAATGGGAAAGGTGGATATCCCAATAGCAGTGCTAGAGAAGCTGCCAGTTATATTTGGAGAGAGTGATGTAATGAAAGTCATCCAGTTGATGCCAGGTGTACAGAAGGGTAGTGGTATAGGCTTAGGCCTCTATGTGAGAGGTGGTGGCAATGACGAAAATCTCATCTTGCTCGATGAAGCAACGGTTTATAATCCTGGACACCTCTTAGGGTTTCTTTCTGTATTCAATACCCCCTCTCTGAAGAGTGTCGATGT
>CALEAC010000197.1 GCA_937944095.1 uncultured Saprospiraceae bacterium | reverse complement strand
AAATTATTGATTACAGATCGACTAACATCTCTCAACTAATGCAGATCGGCCTAGACCTCAGTCTATCTGTCGGAGGCTTTATAGATGTCGTCCTACTTGTTATCCTAGCAATAGTCGACAAATCATATTATAAAGCTTCAGATATCCAAGAGGATTTCTACGACAGAGACTAAGAATGAAGACCTATCAGATTTTCTTAGTGTGCCTCATCTCAAGAATCCTATTCAAGGTTCTCTCTGGCTATGATAACTTCGAGTTATTCCCTGATTCGTATCGGTATGACAATCTCAGTGATAAGATTCTTGCCGGTGAAGGTAACATGGATATTATAGCCTATCTCTGCGCCCCACTCTATCCCTACTTACTCAGCTTGATCAAATTAATAACTGTTAACCATTGGGAAACGATAGCGATTAGCATTCAGTTTGTATTGGTATCACTCTCCTCAGTATATATCTACAAGATAGCCTTACTCTTGTTTCATTCCATATCTAAAGCGAGCATCGCAGCGTTACTCTATATCTTCTATCCGCTGACATTATGGTACAACTTTACGATAGGACAAGAGACACTGTTCCAAAGTCTTTTTATAATTAGCCTTTTCTATTTCTTTCGGTCATTGAAAGAAAAAAGCATCGCTGATACAATGATAGGTAGTGTTATCTTTTCGCTAGCGCTCTTAACTAAGTCTCACATCACTATCTTTATACCTCTACTCGCCATGACTTATGCAATATATAAGCAATGGTATTCGATATTGGTCCTGCTTACAACAGTCTTATTATCCAGCTTGCCTCATGGACTGAAAAACTTACAGCAGCATGGCATATATACCTTATCGAGTCAGGGTAATGCCTCTTTATTTATCCTAGGTCATAATGACCAGACCTATCCTTGCTTAATGTCCAGAGCAGGAGACATGGGAGAATTCTCGGCACAGGGTTGTGATCCATCTTTTGTATTTGACACCAGTTATGTCTATCCTATTTATGGAAAAGTAAATCTGCTTTCTGCAAAAGAAAGGAACAAGCTTAGAATGAAAATGGCCTTATCGTGGATCAAAGAAAACCCAAGCAAATTTATTAAGTTAAAATTATATGGACTCCAACGATTCATCTTACCGGGCCTAGACCATAAACAATATAAGACCAGCTACTGGCTCTTAAGTTTCATAGCAGGACTACTAATCTATCTACCTGGCTATCACAATTTAGCCAAATTAGTCAGTTTCAGGAGAGCTAATCCGCACCTCATTCTTTGTTCACTTATCCTTGTGAGTGCAGCTATATTCCTAGTGTTCTTCCCTATTAATAGATTTAGGGTCATCACCATGGAACCGATGCTTTGCGTCTATGCAGCACCTTTCTACGCCAGCTTAATCAGTAGACTTAGTCGATTTTTAATACCCTTGCGTGAGAAATGACTTTCCTGTTTTGTTCTAGTTGTATGAGATACAAACCTTTTTCTAATCCAGCGCCGAATTCAACGTTAGCCTGATTAGTAGAGAGGGCCTGCTGATGTACCAGAGAGCCACTTATATCGTATACTCTCATATGATCAGCAGCTAGCTTACTGATATCTACAGTAAATAAACTAGAGGACGGATTAGGATATACTTGCAACTGAGACTCTGAAATAGACAGATCAGCTGTACTGACATTGGCGTTTTCTATAATCCGGAAGTGATCAAAACCGGCCTCCACGATATCATCTGAATTCTGATTCTCTGCATGTAGTGTAATTCTCATCGAATCAGTAACAGTAATATAATCAGCTATTCTAACTGTCTGCTTTGTCCATCTTAATTGTCCTAATTCTTCTAAGCCAAGTTCTAACGCAACAACAGAATCTTGACCATTGCTTATACTTAGGCTCATCTTATTATCGAGAATATTAAAATCCGCATCTGTCGCCCAGAACCATGACTCAAAAGTGATGGTTGGATCATCCATATAACTCACATCAAATACTGGCGAAATCAAGGTCGACGAACCGACTAATTTTCCAAAATCAAAATTCGGTGATTGTCCAGTTATATATGCTCTAGCGCCTCTATCTCTAGCATCGACATTAGGTGCAACAAACACATTTAATCCAGGTGGGTTAGTACCAATCGGTACCGCTCTCCACCACTCTCCAGAGAGGCCTACAAATTCTGATGTCCATCCTAAATCTAAGCTGAATATATCTTCATAACCTAATTCTAACACGATGTCTAGGACTGGTGCAGGATTCGACTCTGTAATTTCGACTTGGCCCACGACATTATATCTATGACCCCACTTAGCTGCAATCACCCAGTACGTTCCTTCTTCTATATTGGGTCTAGAAAAACTACCATCTGCTCGAGATATACTAGTTCGAGCTAAGCCCCCTTTGAACAAAACAATATCGACATCTGAGATAGGTGCTCCAGATCCTAATTCAGTTACCTTTCCCGTCAGGTTAATGGTGTCCTTTCGTTCTAAAAATATTGTTTTTTCATTGACCTCACCAGCTATTAGATTGACGCCCTGAGTATAAGGTCTGTACCCATTCTTAGAAATGGTCATCGTGTATAAGCCGGGTTCCGCAGTCCCTGTGGCAAACTCACCTGTCCCCTTGCTGAATTTATTGATGCCTAGTTCTACTAAGTTTACATTAGCTGCATTAATCGGTTCGTTGGTTGTTTTATCGTAGACATAACCTTCGAGGTAAGCCGCTTTTTTGTATTCTGGACCTAACACGAATAGGCCAGACTGCCTATCACCAACTATGATATTCTCAGATGGAAAGAATGGGAATGCACCCCATGCACCTCTGAATTCCACACTATCCTGTGGATAGGTATCGAAGTTACCCACTTCTATCAGGTTATTAGGTCGACTGGCATCTACGATGATGCAGCCATCTGTATAGTACGATATGACGAGCCAGTCTTTCCAGACATGTACATTATGTGGTATAGTTCCTTTTCCGATTGAGCCCTGTGGTCTGAATCTATCTAGGAGTCTAATGTCAGTCGGATCTGAAATGTCATATGACCCAACAAATGCATTAGCGAGCTCATCTGTCGTGAAGAGCGTCTTATTATCCTCAGAAGCCCAAGTGTTATGAGTATACCGAGAAGGCGTCTCCTGAGAAGAGATGTATTGGATGTTACTCTTGTTACTGACATCATAGATGGAAAAAACGCCAGCAAATATCTCTGAACTATAAGCCCTATTATCTTGCACATAGACATCATGCGAATAAGTCGGAAAACCTTGTGATACTAAGCTTGGAGTCGACGGATCAGTAAGCACATCGAAAATCAGTAGACCACCTCCATTTATGAATTCTTGCTCGTCACCTCCTATTGTAGGTTTGCCACTACATCCCGCTAGATAAGCATAGCCGAACTCATCTATATAGATATTATGACAATGATCGAGAGTCTGACTCATCGTTTCATCATTCACATCAGGAATAACCGGGTTCTGATTTTCGTACTGGATATTATCAGGCAATTCAGAAAGATCGATGACTAGAATACCGTCATCAGATCTGGCTTGGTCTGCGACGACATAGGCATAGGTGTCCCAAGTCTTGATATCCCGCCAAATAGAATTTTGTTGCTCTATAAAAAATAGTTCTTCAGGATTCCTGGGGTCCGTTATATCTACAATATAGAGTCCTTCGAAAGTGCCATATAGTGCATATTCCTCCCCATTTGGCCCTACATATCCCCAGACATCGTTACCGATCTCTTCATAATCTATATTGGACAATAGTTCAACATTGAGCTGAGCAGTAGCCGTAAACATAAGTAGGCATAAGCTGCCGAGTAACACATTTTTCATTCTATTCTGATTATCTAACACATTAATGTCATGAGAAGAGGACAAGTTATCATCCTAAATAAATAACAATAAAGATATTAGAAATAACACTAATATGTCTTAATGGGGGTCAGCGTAACTTTCATTGGTATTGAAATCATTATCAGTTAGCGTAAGTAAGAATGCTAAGACGGCTGCCTTTTGTTCTGTATCTAATGAGATGGAATCAATCAATGGGTTCCGAGTTATGGAAGGGTGGCCACCAGAAACATAATGATCCATCACTTCCTCTAAGGTCTGGAAACGTCCATCATGCATATAAGGCGCAGAGGCAGCAATATTGCGCAGTGTTGGGGTCCTAAAAAAACCATTTTGCTGAGGAATACCAGTGACGCCACCTTGACCTTTGTCCATAAAGTCATTAAAGTTTTCAGCAAGGTCTAGGCCATTATTGTGGTACATATTATCCGTGAACTGTGTACCCGAGTGGCAGTGGAAGCACTGTCCATCGGGTAGATCAGGTTGCAAATCAAAAAATATATCGTGACCAATTGCCTCCGCCTCAGTAAAGCCATTGACACCTCTAAGCACTTGGTCATATTTACTATTTCCTGACGAAACCAGAGTTCGCTCAAACTGTGCAATAGCTTTAGCAGCCAGTTCTTTGGTGATCTCAGTATCATTAGCAATTCCAAATGCCTCTCGGAACATCTTAGGATAAGATCCATGCTGTCTAAATGAAGTCACCACCTCTGGCCACTGGTGAGCCAATTCGATATCGTCCTCGACAGGCAAGAGCGCCTGTTCCTCCAAAGTAGAAACCCGTCCATCCCAGAATAGTCCATTCACACTATAACCCACATCTAATAGTGACATAGAACTTCGCCGACCTACTCTATCCATAAAGCCTCTACTAAAAGGTACATTGTCAGTAAAAGAACCAGCTTGCAAATGACATGAACTACATGCCAATGTACTATCTATACTTAAGATAGGATCATAGAATAGAGCTCTACCAAGTGCGACTCCAGCCACGGTCAAGGGATTGTCTGCAGGAATGTCCATATCTGGGTAACCCGGAGGTTGTTCTAACAAGTAAGACTGGGGCGTATATGGAATATCCGTCAAATCTATTGAGTCAGCATCATCTGGACCACAAGCGCTGAATAAGACCAAGACCAAAGCTGATATGTAAAATAATTTGGACATACTTATGCAGATTTAATTTATTCTTTTTTAAACAAGGCTGCAGATAAATTGTTGGACAAGGTCTGCGATAACACAACATCACTATCTAATGGCCTAATATCTTTAAACAAAAGAGCAATATCTAACGCTAAATCGATACGCCATGACTCGCCAGCAATTAGCACAATGGAATCTGGAAATGAGATCATAGGCTCACTGATTTCAGTTAGTTCTATCATCCTAAGGCTATCATTGAGGACAAAATTCATCCTTGCCTGGAATAGTTCTGGAATAGAGTCAACATATAGTTTTTCTAGTATTGCACTTAACTGAGAAGCCTCGTCTACGTTTTCATAAGGACTAATGGGATCAAGTCTCTCCAGAGGAAGGCCCACACGACACGCAAATGAGGTTACTGTCCCAGCATACGCGGTGCTGCCGATGACCTGTTCTGTGCGACTTCTCTCAATAATCAGAAAGTCATCATAAAGCCTAGGTGATACAAAGCTAACTGTATCCAGTATATGTAACGTTGCATCATCGACAAAACTGAATTCAGAGAAAGCGATCTGAATCGATTGGACACTAATGGAATCTGATTCACCCAGAGGATAGAATCTATCAAAAACAAAAGTCTCCAAGGTATCGTAATCGAAGTCTATTTTTAGCTTGACTTCTGGAAAATCACAACAGTCATCACAGGCAAAAACGGCTGCTACATCATAGTTTTCGGCTTGGAAATCCAGACAAGCCACTTTAGATTCCTCACAAGCAATAATGAAGAACAAAGATAATATGATTATAAAAATGAGGACTTGGCGCATCTCCTATATTGGTTTCCCAATAACGAGATTTTTGACGATTTGTTTTACTTGTGCAGAAAAGTCTTTATTGAGTATCCAGTTGTAATATTGCTTATCCCGCTTCAATACTTCTGCGGCGTTCTGTCCTGCATACTTACCGAAATTAAATATGATATCGCCATTGGACGCATACTTGAATCTTTGTGTGGCATCCACTGTTCTCTTATCATTAGTAAATGCAGCCAAGATGGGTATATCATTCTGAATAGGCGGCGCATGAGTAAACCCATCACCATCCATGTACTCTACATTTTCATACTTCTTGAGCTGGCCAGCAAGCACTTCTACAGTAGCTCGCACATCTGCTAGTGCATCATGTGCATTCTCTATATGCTTATCACAATACATTTTGTATGCAGCTGAGAGCGTCCTAGGCTCCATCTTGTAGAAAATCTTCTGTACATCTATCTGATGCCTATGCTCGAGAGACAATTCTATGCCCGCTCTGGATAACTCCTCCATGAGCATAGGGATATCATATCTGTCAGAGTTATAACCAGCTAGATCTGCATCCCCAATGAATTCATAGACCTCTGCCGCAATTTCTGGGAAGGTTGGTTTCTTAGCAACCATCTCAGCTGAGATGCCATGCACCGCAAATGCTTCTTCTGATATCAGGACTGGACCAGGATTAATCAGTTCTGACCATTCTATCGGCTCGTCCTGCCCAGGAAGGTACTTTATCATAGCAAGCTGGACGATTCTGTCTTTGATGACATTCAGTCCTGTGGCTTCGATATCGAAAAAAACAATGTTTTTCCTGAGATTAAATCTTACAGATTTATGGTCTGTCATAAGTATGGATTCCTTGTGATGAAGCTTCTTCTGCAGCATTATGCAACTGAATTGGTGTCTTTCCCTTACGCAGTTTCATATTGAGCATTTCTACTAAGAGAGAGAAAGCAATAGCAAAATATAAATAACCTTTAGGTATCGCTCCTATTTCATTTCCTAAGATAGACAAATGAGCAAGATGACCACCTTCTAGGATTAACATGAAGCCTATCAGAATCAAGAAAGACATACCCAGCATTTGTATCGTCGGATGTTTATTCACAAAGCGCCCAACGGGTACAGCAAAAAGCATCATTATAATAACTGAGACGACGACAGCAATAACCATAATAACGAGCGCACCTTCTAGGCCATTAGTCATTCCGACTGCCGTTAATATAGAATCAAAGGAGAAAACGATATTGATCATCGTAATAGAAAATATCGCGGAGCCGAGGGAAACTTTCTTGGCACCGTTGGCCCCATCGCCATGCTGTTCACCTTCTAGTTTATGATGTATTTCTGTGACACTCTTGTATAATAAAAATAGACCTCCGATAATTAATATGATGCTCTGCCCTGAGAAACCAGCATGGACTATGCTGTTATCTATTTTTAGCCATGGTTCGTTCATCGCTATCAGAACAGAGATACCCAACAGAAGGACGATTCTAATCGCCATGGCTAAGACCAGACCGACGTTGGTGGCTTTTTTCTGATCCTTCTCTTCTAGCTTACCCGCGGCTATAGAAATGAAGATAATATTATCTACTCCTAGGATAATCTCTAAAAATGTCAAAGTCAAAAGACTCATCCAGACTGCAGAACTTGCGAAGTCTGGCATTACTAACCAAGATATCATTGCGCCATCTATTTTATGTATGGACAAAGATAGGAAATTAGCACAGAGCCATTTGTCTAAAGAAATCTAATAAATAGAATAAGATTGTCCGTAATGATACCAATAGCTACCACCATTTCCATTCTTGCTCTCTAACTCCCTGAAGGGAGAACTTCAGCCGCGCCAAGGATGCCCCTTTAGGGGATTCTGGGGTGAGCAGAGCATTATCAGAACTTCTAGGAAAGAATAAGGATACTCAGAAAGTGGAAATAAAAACTTCTAAATCATTGGCTGATAAATTTGATCAATATCCTGATAAGGTCAAAGAGAAGCTGATGATGCTACTAGCTGACCACCATTTCCATTCTTGCCCTCTAACTCCCTAAAGGGAGAACTTCAGCCCGCGCCAAGGATGCCCCTTTAGGGGATTATGGGGTGATCAGAGCATTATCAGAACTTCTAGGTAAGAATAAGGATACTCAGAAAGTGGAAATAACAACTTCTAAATCAGTGGCTGATAAATTTGATCAATATCCTGATAAGGTTAGAGAGAAGCTGATGACGCTAAGACGCATGATTAGTTAGTCATTGGATACTGAAAGCAATTATATTTAAAGCAGCCCTATACCTTATCCCTTATTGGGACATAGATATATGTTATCGATATTTTTTAAAAAAATAAATCATGAAGTATTTAACAGCCTTGATGATAATCTATTCTACATCACTATTGGGTCAATTCGAACCTCAATGGACCTTAGTAACAGGAGACACAGAAGCAGATGTTCCTGACATTACAATACCTGCAATCAATGGTGGGTATATTATGGTTGGAATCTCAGGCTCAAGTGGCGGAATAATACCAGAAAACAATGGCTCACATGACATAATTGTAATGAAATTATGCGACGAGGGAGAAATTGAATGGGTTAAAAATTATGGAGGTTCTGAACCTGAAACCTCTTGTCGGATAGATATTGTCGATAATGACGGTTACATAATCACTGGTGGAACAAGATCTTCTGACGGTGATGTACAAAACCATATTGGTGAAGAGGATGTATGGATTTTCAAAATTGATTTGGAAGGAAATATGGTTTGGCAAAGAGTTATAGGTGGTCTATACAATGAAAGACCAAGAGAATTAATCAAAACTCAAGATAACGGATATTTGATTGGTGGTTCAAAAGCATCAAGCTCAACTGTGAATTCTTTTGATTCATGGGTTGTTAAATTAGATAACAACAGAAATATAGAATGGGAACTAACTTTTGGACATCCTCATCTTGACAACATCGATGATATAATTCAATTAGAATCAGGTGACTATATAGCATGCTCATATTTTGACAAAGACACATTAACAAATTCAGCTGAATTTGATAACATGGTGACCAAAATAGATATTAACGGGAATATAATAAGTCAAAAATATTATGGTGGTTCAGAATCTGAGAGAGCAAGAGAGATAATAGAAACTGATGATGGTGGATTCGTTACAATTGGACAAACTGACTCAGAAGATGGAGATATTTCATTTAATCATGGAGAAGATGACATTTGGGTTGTAAAATTCGATGCAGACTTAAACTTAATATTTGAGAAAACATTTGGAGGATCAAATAACGATTATGCTTATACTGCAGCCAAATTACCAAATGGCAACATTGCGATATTAGGTCAATCTAATTCTATTGATGGTGATATTTCCTCAAATATTGGGAGTTGGGATATCTGGCTATTAATAATAAGTCAGACAGGTGAATTGTTGTTCGAAAAAACTTATGGAAGTGATGAAGAAGACTCGGGGTATGGAGTTCATGTAATAAACGACTCAGAATTAATTATCTCGGGAACAACAAATCCTGATTTTACACAATCCCTGTGGGAAATTTGGATATCGAAATTAGGTATTGGACCGATTTCTTCCTGTATTACAAGTACAATTGAACAAGCGGATAAAGAACAAATTTCAGTAACTCAAAGAAATGGTTCCGCTTATATAAATATAGAAAATGACAGCCCCAATTCCAACTTTAAAGTTTTTGATCTATCTGGTAGGTTGTTATCTGAAGGTGAAATACAAACAACAACTCAAAACCTAAACATAGATTTAGCATCAACGGGCACTTATATAGTTGAGGTGTCAATTGGTACAATTAGAACACAAGTCAAATTTATGAAAAGCAACTATCGATAACACGAGAAACACGCCATACCCTAACGAGTACAATCGGGTATCATAATTCCGATATAAGCCATTATAATGATTAATCGTACGAATACTTTCTTCTTAGTTTATCTCCTTTGCATTCAAGTCTCATTTGGACAAAAGGTCAAACCAGTTTTTGGGGGCACTATGCAAGCGTCTAGGACGAATTGTTTGCCAGAATCTAGTAGGGTTCAGATGAAAGCGCGGATTTCGAGTGTCGCTTCTTCTTATCCAGTGCTGAAAGGTCATGGTACCGACCCATTTCTGAATTGGCCCCTGAAGCATACGCCCTTGCCAGAGAATGCAGCTGACCCAGGGTATTATGCGATTTCAGCATTTGTAGATGGTATGACAGCCTATCCTGATCAGTTATCAGATTATACTTGCGGCGATAGAACCTACGATACAGACTGGGGATATAATCATTCTGGAGTGGACATTTATTCCTATCCGTTCTCATGGAATAAACTCGCCGGTGACGAAATTAGAGTTGTTGCCGCTGCAAGTGGCTATATAGTCGACAAGGTAGACGGCAATTATGACTTGAACTGTGGTAGTCTATCTGCC
>CALEAC010000196.1 GCA_937944095.1 uncultured Saprospiraceae bacterium | reverse complement strand
GATGATAATAATTGTTCTGAGACCTTAACTTGGACGTTGGATCAGCCAGCAGCGATACTCTTAGCTGGAACAGAAACACATCTTGATTGTCATGCTGATAGTGGCGACCCTATGGGTGCGATCGATATCACAGCAAGTGGTGGCACTGGCACATTGACTTATGTATGGACAGGCCCAGTAGGTGCTAACTTAGTTGCTGGACAAGCAGACCAAACTGGATTGATGGCAGGTGAATATACTGTCGTAGTATCAGATGATAATAATTGTTCTGAGACCTTAACTTGGACGTTAGATCAGCCAGCAGCGATACTCTTAGCTGGAACAGAAACAAATCTTAATTGTCATGCTGACAGTGGCGACCCTCTGGGTGCGATCGATATCACAGCAAGTGGCGGCACTGGTACTTTAACTTATGTATGGACTGGCCCAGTAGGTGCTAACTTAGTTGCTGGACAAGCAGACCAAAGTGGATTGATAGCAGGTGAATATACTGTCGTGGTATCAGATGACAACAATTGTTCTGAGACCTTAACTTGGACGTTGGATCAGCCAGCAGCGATACTTGTGGATCTAACAGGAATCGATCTCCAATGTCATATTGCTAATGGACAACCAGATGGTATCATAAACATCTCAGTGGAAGGCGGAACTGTAGCAGGTGAATATACTTACCTATGGTCATCGGATGATGGATTCGGATTAGATGAAGATGCAGCTGATCAGACAGGATTAACTGCAGGTACTTATACAGTGATCGTCACTGATGATAATGGATGTTCGGAAACTGCATCTGTAGAATTGGGTCAACCGACAACTATAGCTATATCTTCTCAAGGTGTACACCTTGATTGTCATGCTGATAGTGGAGATCCTAAAGGGGCATTCGATATAACAGTGACTGGAGGACAAGGAGTATTAGAGGGAGATTATACTTATAACTGGGAAGGTCCTGCAGGAGCGACTAATTTAGTTGCTGACCAAGCAGATCAGATAAATCTAATCGCTGGTATTTACTATCTGACAGTTGAGGATTCTAGAGGTTGTGAGCAAACAGCTGAATACGAACTATTCCAGCCAGAAGCCGTTACTGTAACTGGTATAGTGGTCGACCTAGAGTGTAATGCCGATAGTGGAAATCCTACAGGTTCTATTGATATTACGCCTGATGGAGGTCAAGGAGATCAAGAAGGAGATTATAATTATGCATGGACTGGCCCAGCAGGGGCTACCAATCTAGTTGCGGGTCAAGCAGATCAAGTGAACTTGATTGCTGGTTCATATACTGTAGTTGTAACTGATATCAATGGATGTAGTGGTTCAGCCACCTTCGTTCTTGATGAGCCTACGCCAGTTAGTTGTTCTCTAGATGCAGCACTTATTGGAGAAGGAGAAACAACACATATCCTATGTAAAGGTGACTCTAGCATAGTTACAGTATCTGCTCTAGGCGGAACAGGTGCAGGAACATATGTTTATAGTTCGGACGGTGGTGTAACAACCCAGCCAGAGGATACATTCTTATTGCCAGCGGGTACACACATTATAACTGTGATCGATGGTAATGGATGTACATCTGAATGTGAGATTACTCTGACAGAACCAGAAGGTCTGACAGCAGGTACTTGTGTCACGAATGATACTTGTCAGGTTGGTGTAGGAGAAATTGAAGTACAAGCAGAAGGTGGTATTGCGCCGTATACTGTTACATGGACTTCGCCAGATGGAACACTAGATCAGGAAAGCTTAATAATTACCAGCGATGGTGGTTCAGTAATATTCACTGGAGCTGAAGGCGGTGCGACATATATCTTTACAGTAACAGACAGCAACGATTGCGTCATAGGCGGATAAGAAAAAATCACAAATAGTGAGATTTTTAATCATAATCCTATTAAGTCAATTAATATATTTCAATGGTTCAGGGCAGGTTAACTGCTCTGGACCATTGGATATAAAAATAATTGGATCTACTACAGGTAATCCGATCTCAGTAGATCATATTGCCTACGATATATTCTGTAGAAATGTAGATGAAGGTGCCATCGAGCTAAATATTCAAGGTGGGTCACCAGAGTTTCACTGTGAATGGAATAACGGAGCTGAATCTCCAAATATCTACGACCTGAGTCCAGGAGTATATTCAGTAACAATTACAGATGATAAAGATTGTCAGGATACCTTGATGTTTGAGATAGAAGTTATGAATCCGATGGAGCATGGTTTGGTCTTCTTAGAAGATAGTGGCTGTGGTTCCTGCTATTTACAGGATAGTTTGTTCTCCTTCTTCTATTACGAAACGAAATACATGGCATGTATCAAAGATCTTCCTGATGGGCGAGATCTGGCTCAAGTATTAGTTTGTACAGAGACACGAGACGAAGTATACTATATGAACGATAGACCTACATTGAATAGAAGTTGGTGCGTAAGTTCTGATGGTGGTGCAGGGCACTTGTCCTTGTACTTCAGTGAAGAAGAATTCGGGGAATTACATGAGGTCGTTAATCAGCACGGATTGAGATCAACAGATCTTAGAATCTTAGGATTTTCAGGAGGTGCCCAGAGTTTTGAGCACCATGATACTATGATTATTATTGATGAGTTCAGTTTGACTCTTTTTGATAATATAGAGGAAGTATGGTCCTTGGAGTTTACGAGCGATGATTTGCCTGAAGAAATATGCTTTATGGTAGAGTATAAAGGTGAGTCACCAACCACAGCCAACGAGGATCTGATTATGATCGAGCATGCTGATTATCGAATATTGAATAATCCAGCATTTGATGCCATTCGACTTGAGGTAATAAACTTAGAAGTGTCGCAAAGAGGCAATATAATTATATACAATGAACTTGGTCAGGAAGTCTATTCAGATATGAATAGGATGATTTCTTCGGGTATAGAAACATATGATGTTTTAACCTATCCAGCAGGAGTTTACTTTCTGACTATCGAATTTCTGGATTTACGTCACTCTAAAACTTTCAAGTTTATAAAGTTGACATAAGTCCTAACAACAATCTAAATCTTCTTAGCACAAAGGATTTTAATACCCCAAAATACAACGTGCAAATTTCAAGGTTAAAATATTAATGCTAACTGTAAGAGTCATATCGCAGTTTAGAATAGTCTGGTGTACTATATTCTTTATGAATATTGTAGCACTAGGTTATTCTCAAAATCTCGTTTTGAACGGAGGTTTTGAGAATGGCAATTCTAATTGGTCACTGACCTCACCAGCTAATGCATCTACAGCTTCCGCAAATCCTAATTGTGGTGGCCAGAATATGCACATAGGCGTTGATGGTAGTATGTGGCAAGATGGTACTTGCGTGGCATCATCACCTTATAGTTTTGATTTTGACGCTATTATGACTAATACATCGAGTGGTTGGGCTAGTGTCCAGCTTCAGATATTTGACGGAGCTTGGACTCATTTAGAAACACATGATATTCCTTTGTCTAATGGAAGCTGGACTAATTTTAGCAATAATTACACGACACCTCCAACAGCCGCTTTTTGGGGAATCTGGGCAGGAGCTGGTAATGGCTCAGAGCTGAGGGTCGATTGCATGGAATTAACATATGATGGTTCTACTGGAACGAGTTGTGGGCAAGTAGAAAATTTTGACTTCGAAGCTGGGACAGTTAATTGGACGCTTTCGCCTAATAGTTCAATTACAACAGATTCGTACTCAGGTACACAGGCCATTCACTTAGGCAGCGGTATTGGAGGCATTTACCAAGAACAACCAGCAATAGAAGGAACTACATATACGCTTGAAGCCTATGGTAAGAAATCAGGTAGTGACATAGTTCTGTTTTCTCTAGATTTTTATGACAGTTCTGGTGCGAATATCAAGCAATCTAATGTTCATATCTCATCCTCTACTTATGAACCTTATTATATATCCTCAATAGCACCTCCTGGTGCAACAGTTTTAAAAATTGTTGCCTGGAAAGCAACAAGTACAAGTACAGGGTATGTTGATGATTTTTGCCTGGATACATGGAGCCTTACCGAGGAGACCTGTTCTAATTCTTCTTGTGATTTAGGACCAAGTCTGGGTTTAAATTTTGTTTATACCTATAATGAAGTAACTTTTCCGACAGAGGAATTCAAAGATTACGACATTCATGATCTCATCTTATGTGACAACTTAGATGACACTTATACAATCAAAGGAAATGTAATCCATGGTAGAGATGCCTTATGGGATTCAGGTTCTGCAGATCAATGTGGCAGCCAAGATGGCTGGCATCTCGAAATTACAATATTTGATAAGCAATCATGGACTGAATTCCAAGGCAGTTACGTCGTTGATGCTTCTTGTTCTAATGCTTATCTAAATTTGGATTATTGGGATGTATCTGGCGTCATGACTGGTTTAGGTTGCAACTCAGGTAGGGTCGTGACTATAGATGGACCTTCTCCTGGCTACCGATTACAAATTGGGACAGGAGGTAATTCGCAAAATTGTGGATTTGGAATGTCTACTTGGTTCAGTATGACTGAAAATGGCGTTGCTTTAAATTCTGATATTTATTCTAACTTTTCTGAAAGTTGTTATAATTCTTTAGTAGCTCCTTCATGTGCCTGTGTTTGCAATAGTCCTGATATAGGAGCACTATCTGTTGATGGAAGTACAGTAAGCTCAACTGCGCCATCAGGTTGTACAACTAACTTAGAGAGACAATGGAGATACAATCCAAGTAGTGCGACATGCAATGGAGGAGTCTGTGTACCTCTAACTGGCTGGAATGTCAATACCTCATTGGTTCATACTGCTACTCAAGATGGTTATTATACCTTGACATATAGAGAATTAAGCAATGGTACTTATGATTATGCAGAAAATACGCCAGTCTATGTTTCTGCAACTACGAATTGTGATCTCACTAATCCGTTTCCTGGCTTTCCTATTGATTTCCAAAATAATAACTGTTCTTGGATCGATTATGATCTCAGTTCTGATCTAAGCTTGTTTGAGGATACTAACGGTGAATATAGAATAACAGGAAAATTAACTAATGCAGTTGATGCTGATTGGGATGGTTGTACGACCGCCACTTGCGGAAGCGATGATGAGTGGATTGTTGACCTTGTCATGTCAGATAAAATGAATTGGACAGAATTCCAAGCGGCCGGAGGTAGTGCTAATGTTCATGCTAGCTGTAGTGCAGATATTGCAAATTTGGATTATTGGGATATCAGCGGCACACTAACTGGCATAGGCTGTAATGATGGTGATGTGATTAATATTACTGGACCGAAAGCACCATACCGATTACAAATTGGTAATGGTGGAAATAGTGGCGATGCAGCCTGCGACTTTGGCATGTCTACGTGGTTTGATTTGAATCTAAATGGAACAACTTTGAACGCAGATATTTATGCCTTTCTTACAGAGTCTTGCTATAACAACTTAGTCTCTTCTACCTCGACCTGTGATATCAGTGTTAGGGCTTTAGGTTCTTGTGGTGGTGAAACTTTAGAGCTTAGATTAGACGGTACCACAGTAGCGACTTTTAGTTTGTCGACCTCATTTCAGACTTATACTTATTCAGGTTATAATGGTACTGATGCTGTCTCTGTACATTTTGTAGATGTATCAGGCTGTGACTATAACGCCAGAATAGATTATATAGAAGTTGCTGCATATAATTATCAGACTGAAACACTTGGAACACATTCCAACACCTCATGTAATGTTGGGGAGTGGCTTTGGTGTTCGGGATCAATAGATTTTGGTGCACTGACTTGTGCTGGTTGTGGCATAATTACTAATCCTGGTGAGGTTAGTCCTCCTGTAGATTATATAGGCTGTGATGCTACTGATCCAAGTGAATGGATTAGTGATGCACCTGCAACTGGCTGTGATGTGGGCACCTTATCTTATCAATGGCAAGAAAAAAACCCTGCTACTGGTTCGGTATGGACCAATATAGATGGCGCAACAAATGAGACTTATGATCCACCATATCACACTGAGTCAAACTGGATAAGAAGAGCGGCTTATTGTGATCCATGTGGCGATTGGGCTTATTCTAATGTTACAGACATTCATGTCTCGGTAAATTATACTTCACCGGGGTCGCTATCCGGCAATCAATCTATCTGCCTACCTGCTACGGCAACAACTTTAACTGCTAGTGCGCCAATAGGCGGTGTTTATGAATATGATGGATGGTTGCAATCGAAGTGGGAATCAAGAGTTCCAGGTGGGACTTGGGATACTATTACAGGATACGCCAATGTTGATTACCTTAGTGCAACAGCAGACGTGCCTTTGACTTATGAGCCTGGCCCATTAGCTAATACTTTAGAGTTTAGAAGATGTTCTAGAATTTATAGTTGTTCTGATTGGCTTTGTACTAATGCGGTGACTGTTTCTGTGTACAGCCTCCCCAATGTATCCTTGGGCTTAACAAATAATGAAAGCTGTATAGAATCTACAACCTTGGCTCTAGATGGAGGCGTTCCAGCTGGTGGGAATTATTCTGGAACTGGTGTCACTGGAACTAACTTTGATGCTTCGGTGGCAGGAATAGGCACACATACAATTACTTATACTTATACGGATGGATATGGTTGTACTAATAGTGCAACTGCTGATGTAGAAGTTTTCGATTTGCCACTTGTCACTCTAAATCTACCAGTTAATGTAGCCTGTGTTTCAGAGAACAGTTTAGCTCTAACAGGTGCCTCACCAGCTGGGGGATCATATAGTGGAATAACAGTGACAGGAAATAATTTTGATCCTAGTGTTGCAGGGGTAGGCACTCACACTATAACCTATACCTATACTGATATTAATGGATGTACTTCTTCTGATATGGGCACTATCCAAGTACTGGGTGCTGAACCGGGAGAAATAGCTCATTCAATAATAGCTTGCCCTGAGAATGATCCAGGAATTATTGAAAATATAGAAGACGCATCATACTGCAACTATATCGATAATCATGAAGCGAATGAAGGGTTAGATGGCTGGCACATCTGCAGTCACTCTTCTGTCACAATACCAATAATAGGATCTATAGATAATAGTAGTGTCTTGTCTGGTGTCAATTCCACCTACTTAGAAATAGAAGAAGTGACTGACAAAGACTGGCATCATCAGGTCATGTTCTTCGATAATGATATAATAGCTGGAGAAACATATACTATATCATTCGAGGCTAAAGCAACAGGGGTTAAAGATATGCGTGTAATGCTTCAACTAAACGAAGCACCATGGACTGCCTATTTTTCTGAAGTTGTAACCCTAGGAACAGCGGCCAATAACTATAGCCTAACATATACCGCTACAGAAAGCATAACTGGTGTACGATTGATATTTAATTTGGGAAGCAATGGCGAAGATGTCTGGTTAGATAACATAGAATTAAGAAACAACAATTGTACTGAACCAGCAATTGATTATATATGGGAATGCAGAGAAAGTGATGGTAATGGTGGATGGAGTGCATGGGCAACAATAACTGGCGCCACAGGCGCTAGTTATGACCCTCCTGTTCAGAATAATAACAAGCAATACAGAAGACTATCAAGTATCACGGTATGCGATGATTATACATCATCTAATATCATACAGATAGATTTATGTCCTTGTGAAGTTTCAGTTGATCAAGACTCAGTCATTTGTGTAGGAGATATTGTGGACTTACAAGCCATAGCAACGGGTGCTGGAGAATTGTCGTATATGTGGTCACCGACAACAGGTCTAGACAATGCATCAATTGCAAACCCAGAAGCCAGCCCCATAGTAACGACAACGTATACCGTTACAGTTACTGATATTTTGGGCTGTACAAGTACTGATGATGTTACAATCACAGTAACGACAGCGGCGACTGCTACTGTAACAGGGGAAACAATATGTACTGGAGAATCAGCTACTATATTATCTACAGTAAATGGAGCATCAGGGACTATAAACTACCAATGGCAAAGTTCTCCAAATGGAACTACCTCATGGACAGATGTAACTGGCGCCACTAGTGCTACTTATACTACGCCTATACTATTAGCCACAAGCTACTACAGGTTAATCATTAGTACTTCTGGAGAAGGCTGTTCAGAATCTATAACTAATACTGCAATTGTCATTGTCGAGCAAGCATCTATTGCTATAACTGCAACTGCTGAGCCTGAAGTAATTTGCTTAGGAGGTTCAGCAACCCTCACTGTGAATGAAGACATATCTACAGGTGATGTCATCGATTATAGTGTGTGGACTACTGGAGTTGGTAACAATGGTGACTATACGGTCAATGGAACCAATACAGAAAATCACAGAATCACTGACACAGATCCATGGGGTAACCCTACAGTGGTATGGGAAGCAAGACCAGATGCCAGTTCTAATGCTGATGGCGGATGGAACATGACCCCTTTTCCCATAGATCACACGAAATTGTACAGAGTATCTGTATGGGTCAATAGAAAAGTTATAGGAAATGATGGGTCTTTTTATTTGGGAACAAGAGGCTACGGAGGTACTGATGGGTTAGAGAGAATTTCTGATGGGACAACAACAACGAACCCTTATTTTTGGGTTTCTGATTCTCCGCCAAGTTCTCTTATGGAAAATGAATGGGTTCTAGTCATAGGACATATATATCCAAGTAGTCATACTGGATCAGCCAATCATAATGACTCAGGTAGATATACGGTCTCGGATGGAAAAATTGGTGGAATAAATAATGATTATCAATTCTTACCTACCACCACCACGTCTGTGCATAGGTCATATTTGTATTTTTGTACTGATATTTCTGTAAGACAACAATGGGTCTATCCTCGATTCGATATTGTTGATGGAACAGAGCCTAGTGTTGATGATTTATTAAGTGGATTTGACGTAAATGGAGGCTTAGGAGATGGGGCAACCTGGGAGTGGTATGAGGGTAGTTGTGCAGGTACCTACCTAGGCTCAGGAACTTCACTGGTAGTTACGCCTACAGTTACGACAACCTATTATGTCAGAGCTGAAGGTGATTGTAATACCTCTGATTGCCAAAGTATAACTGTAAGTGTAGCTAATGATTTATCCATTGAGTTAGATCTCGAGCAAGCATTATGTTCTAATGATTCTACTAATATAGTAGCCTCTATGACTGGTGGATCATCTCCTTTTACATATAATTGGGATGGCCCTGGAGGATTTAGCAGCACTGAGCCGAGTATTTCGGTAACAGAAGAAGGCGCATATATTATAACCGTCACAGATGACAATGGATGTAGTAGTACCGCTATGGAAGAAATAATAGTCCATGATTTACCACTAGTGACCTTGTCATTACTTACAACTGCGTCTTGCGTATCCGATACAATAGTGGTTTTATCTGGCCAAAGTCCAGAAGGTGGTGACTTTGCTGGAACTGGCATTACAGGAACCAGCTTTGACCCGAGTGCAGCTGGAGTAGGCACACATATAATTACATATACTTATACGGATGATAATGGATGTAGTAACTCTGCTACAGATGAAATTGTAGTACATGACTTACCAATCGTTACACTATCATTACCGACAACAGAAGTTTGTATTACCGATACTGCTGTGGCCTTGTCCGGACACAGTCCAGATGGAGGAGAGTATTCTGGAATAGGTGTGACAGGAACAACTTTTGATCCTAGTTCGGTAGGGACTGGAACTTATACAATTACCTATTCCTATACGGACTTAAATGGTTGTATTAATGCAGCGACAGAAGATATAATTGTTCATGATTTGCCTACAGTCAACTTGAGTCTAACAACTGTTGAGACCTGTATATCAGACTCTTCAGTGGTCTTGTCAGGCCATAGTCCAGCAGGTGGATCTTATACTGGAACAGGTGTGACTGGTACAACCTTTGATCCTGGTTTTGCAGGAATAGGTACACATACGATAACCTATTCCTATACAACTGCAGAGGGCTGTACTAATTTCGACCTAGACACAATTGAAGTTTTTGACCTACCCGTTGTATCATTGGCACTTGCACAGGATGAAGCATGCCTAGGTGAAGTGTATGGAGCTTTAAATGGCGGTAACCCTACTGGTGGTAGTTACTCTGGTAATGGTGTAGCTTCTGGGTATTTTGATACCATGACAGCTGGCCCAGGTGACCATGAGATAACCTATGCTTTTATAGACGCTAGAGGTTGTGAAAATAGTGCGGTAGATACGATACATATTCTTGACCTTCCTACTGTTGAATTGTCACTTGGCATAGCTACAGCTTGTGTTATAGAAAGCAGTATTGCATTGTCAGGTGGAACACCAGATGGTGGAGAGTATACTGGAGCAGGTGTGACAGGAACAACTTTTGATCCCTCTGACGCAGGTGAAGGAATACATACGATTACTTATTCTTATATGGACGAATATGGTTGCATTAATTCTGCAACTGATGATTTTGTAGTTAACGGATTGCCGGAAGTGACGTTGGCGCTTTCTGATAATAATGCTTGTATCTTAGATACTGGTGTGGTACTTTCTGGGCAGTCTCCGACAGGCGGTTTTTTTTCGGGCACCGCTGTGTCAGGAAGTACATTCGATCCATCTATTGCTGGTCTTGGTACGCATACTGTAACTTATACCTATACTGATGATAATGGATGTACGGGAACAGCAATAGCTGAAATTGTTGTCCATGAATCGCCTCTTGTAACACTGGAATTACTGATTGATAGTGCTTGTGTAGAAGAAACTACGTTGCTACTGGATGGTGGGTTTCCAGCTGGTGGAACCTACTCAGGGATAGGTGTCGCAGGTACTAATTTTAATCCAAGTGTTGCTGGCGTGGGAGTACATACTATAACTTATACTTATAGCGATACCATTGGCTGTACTTCATCAGTTGTGGATGACCTTACTGTAATAAATGCACCGACAGTCAGTTTGGTTTTACCTAATGATCAATTGTGTGTTACAGATGATGTAATAACATTGTCTGGGCAATTCCCTGCAGGCGGGTATTTTTCTGGACTGGGCGTCACTGGAAATACCTTTGATCCTTCTGTGGCAGGTGTAGGAGTCCACACGATAACCTATACATATGTCGATAGTAATGGCTGCTCGGGATCTGCAACCGATGAGGTGACTATTTCTGATCAGCCAATAGTAGCATTGATATTGGGTATCGATGAGATGTGCATAGATGCAGGCGTCGTGACCTTAACTGGAGAATCCCCTCCTGGTGGTTATTTTTCTGGGACAGGCGTAACGGGTTCAGGTTTTGATCCAATAGAAGCGGGTATCGGTTCCCATACGATTACATATACATACACAGATGCAAATAATTGCATCCATACTGCAACTGATATATTCACAATTCATGGAGCACCTTCTGTCGTTTTGAATTTGACTAATACATCGACCTGTTTGAATAATGGTATTCTAAGCTTAGAAGGGCAGAGTCCAGTGGGAGGTGCTTTCTCAGGTCTTGGTGTTTCAGGGTCTTCTTTTGATCCTGCTATAGCTGGTTTAGGTAATCATACGATTACTTATACTTATGGAGATGCAAATAATTGTCTAGGCATGGATACAGCGGTTCTGACTGTTTATGATTCCTCAGATTGTTCTTATGATTGTGATGGTGATGGTGTCGATAACTGTTCTGATTGTGCTCCTGAAGACTTGACGATAGCAACTCTAATAGGCAGTGCTTGTGATGATGGTGATCCATTAACTTACAACGATCAGTATGATGCTAATTGCAATTGTGTTGGTTTCTCATGCTCTAATTCCCAAGCCGAAGCAGGAGGCACAGTCGTATCTTCTAATGGTAGTTATCAATGTACCACTTTCACATTACCCGAAACTGCTGTAACCATATATTTTTCAGTGACAGATTTAGATTCAAAATTGAATGGGTCACCTAGCGGAAGGTTTCAAGACCAGATAACAGTAAGCTATCTGGATACACTTGGCGCAACAATAGCTATTGGAACCTATACCTCGAATCAATCAATAGAGATAGAAGGTCCGATTGCTGCAATCGTCGTTTGTATAGAAGATATCTATGATGGAAGTAGTCCACCATTGTCAGTAACAGTTAGTACGATTAACTATTGTCCTATCTGCGATTTTTTAGATCCCATTATTTTAACTCTTGATAAAAACAGTGTCTGTACAGATGAAGGTGTTATTGCACTTTCTGGTGGTTCGCCTTCAGGTGGAAGCTATAGTGGTGCAGGTGTTCTCAATAATCAGTTTGATCCATTAGTTGCAGGAGTCGGTGATCACACTATTACTTATGAATATACGGATAGCAATGGCTGCAATGATACAGCTACAGATATAGTTTCAGTTATTTCGGCGATCAATACTACAGTAAGTTCCAGCGAAGTAATTTGTCTAGGAGAATCTATTCAGCTTACGGCGTCTGGCGGGAGTAGTTATAGTTGGAGTCCAGCAGCAGGCTTAAATAATTCCAGCATTGCAAACCCGATAGCTAACCCAACAATAACGACACTTTATTCTGTTACTATTACAGGAGGGAATGGCTGTACCTCAGTGGAGCAAGTTAGTGTTTTTGTAAACGAATGCAATCCTCCTTCCACGTGTCATTTTCTGCATGAATTCAATACAGATTCATATTATGGCTCAGATGGAACAGAGAGTTGGTTAGCCTACAGTTGGGATGAGTCCGGTGATAACAATTCAGCACTCTCTGGAGATGTTTCGATAATGGGCGGTAGGCTTTTTATGGAACATTCTGATGCATCCTTACCGTCCATAAGAAGAAGAGTTGACCTCTCTTTATATAGTAGCGCAGCCCTGTCTTTGGACTTGTGGAATACTGGTGGTCTTGATAATTTAGACGTATTCAGTGTAGAAGTTTCGGATGGCTCTAATTGGTATACACTAATAGAGTTACAAGGTTCTATAGCAGGGATGCAAACCTTACAATTTAATATTTCACCTTATCTATCTGCCGATACGGAAATACGATTCTCAATAACTAATGGATACACAGATTCTGGTGAGCATTTAGAAATTGATAATGTCCGAATTGGTGTAGATTGTCTATGCGAAGGTATCGCAGAAGCCGGAGCGGATCTAGAAGTGTGCTTAGGAGATTCTATTCAGCTGGTCGGAGTTGGGGGTGGGCAGTATAGTTGGAGTCCAGTTGCGAGTCTAAGTGATTCTGATATTTCGAATCCCTTAGCATTTCCTTCGGCGGCCACCATATATACACTAACAGTTATTGACGAAAATGGCTGCTCTGATACTGATGAGCTTGTTGTATCAGTCAATGCAAGTGTATCTGCATCAGTGTTGGAGTCGCTTTCTGATGATTGTCAGTATGGTGAGGGACAAACATTATTAAATATTACTTCTGGAGAACCGCCTTTTATAGTGAGTTGGCAGTCTAGCGATGGGAGTCAGCAAGGTTCGACTACGATGAATAATCTCGGCAATTATAATATTACAGGATTGGATGGTGGTATAACCTATTGTATAGATATAGTCGATAGTAACGGCTGTAAGGTCGATCCACCCTAAATAAATAGATAAAGATGAGACTAGTGAGGAGTCACTAAGGGAATGAAAAAAAAAGTATTAAAACAATTTAATTTTATTAAACATGTTAAAGTCAAAAATCAGATCCTTCTGGATCTTTAGCTTACTAACTATATGCTCGTTAGTTGCTGCACAAGAAAACTGTTCTAATGGCATAGATGATGATGGTGATGGGTTGATAGACCTCAATGATACTGATTGTGAATGCGGAAATATATTGCCCTTAACTGAGGTTCATGGCTCGATTTGCCTGGCCTTACGGTTGCGTTTTATAGACGACGAATCACTAGAATACCAATGGTACAAAGATGGTATAGCGATCACTGATGAAACAGGGTCAAAGATCATTCTTAATAAATTTATCCCAAATGTCGAAGGGACTTACCAAGCTGTCAGTACCAGGGCAACAGGGTGTATAATGAGTGAGCCCTATGAGGTAGAAATACATTCTCATAGAACAGACCTAGGTGAGATAAGAGTTTGTGCAGGTGATACTGTGTTTGTTGATCCATATTTCTTTGTTAGTCCAGGACCCAAATCCTTTGATGTACAAGCAACAGATGGTTGTGATAGTACTGTACGACTTCAAGTTGTCATGGACCAAGCCACTAATAATGAAATAGTTGACTACATCTGCCCAGGTGGCACCTATGAATTTGGAGAAGAGATACTCACTGATATTGGTTGGTATAGGGATACGCTAACTCGTGTTTCTGGTTGTGATAGCATAGTCCAACTCCAACTTCAATGGGGCGATTACCCCGAAGTCAGAATTAATGAAAGTATCTGTAGGGGTCAAACCTATGATTTCCTAGGAGAGGTACTCGACGAAAGTGGAGACTATGCATCTGCAGTTAACTATCCTGGTGTTTGTGATACAAACTATATTCTCACCCTTAATGTAACAGAACCTAGCGAGACAGTGCTAAGCGGAACATTTTGTGCAGGTGGTAGCTATGAATATGAAAATGAGACATATGGAGTCGCAGGGAGCTACGAAGTGGAACTCGTATCCCATGATGGCTGCGATTCCATCATTCTTCTGGAGCTAGTTGAACTAACAGCAGAGGAAACTTTCGAAGAAGAAGTTATCTGTCAGGGCCAAGAGTTGGAGTGGTATGGTGCTACTTATAATGGTTCTGGATTTTATGAGTATATAGAAGAAATATC
>CALEAC010000195.1 GCA_937944095.1 uncultured Saprospiraceae bacterium | reverse complement strand
GTATCAACTGGAAAAGCGGGATAGCCAAAGGCTTGTGCCATAACGACTGAAGCCGTCTTATGACCTACGGCAGGTAAGGCTTCTAAGTCTTGGAAATTATCGGGTACCTGACCATCATGCTTTTCGAGTAAAATGTGTGAAAGACCATGTATGCCCTTGGATTTCATAGGACTGAGTCCACAGGGTCTGATTATTTCCTTTATCTCCTCGACCGTCATTTTTATCATATCCTCTGGTGTAGAGGCTTGCTGAAAAAGCAATGGTGTAATCTGATTAACCTTCTTATCTGTACACTGCGCAGACAACAAGACGGCGATGAGTAAGGTATATGCATCTGTATGATCCAGAGGCACAGGGGTTTCTGGATAGAGCTGCTCTAGTGTATTGGTCACAAATTGGACTTTCTCTTTCTTCGTCATGCCGGTTTATAAACGTGAAAGAAAGGCTAGCGTATCTACACCATCTGCATAACTATTAAGTGTTGGACTCTGCGCAGCACCACAACTTACAACCTGAGTCTCTGATAGCGCTCTGTCAGAGACAATACATTGTATCTCAGCTTCCTTATTCATAATCATCGCTGCTAACTGCTCTAAATCAGAGAAATATTCATAATGCAAAGTCCCGATACGCGAATGTAGAGAAGATGATGGTCGTAAGATGACAACATCATTGGTGTAGTACTCTTCCTTATTAAGTAGGAATAAAGCATTGTTGTAGTCGTAGTTATTCTTATACTTACTATGATGGATGATATCACGCCAATCAACCCATGCTTCGAACAAGCGCTTTAATTCAAAACCTTTTTCGAGATATAGTTTCGACACATTCCGACAGCCCAAGCCAAAGTAAGCAAAGACGTCTTTCCCCAATAAACTAAGCTGCTCATCAGCAGTGTCATTATATAAGACAGCAACACCATTTCGGTGGCCTCTTATAACATGAGGCACCTTGGCGAAGTAGCTCTTAAATGTATTGGCCGTTGTATCACTTCCAGTGGCGATCACCGCATCATATGCCTCTAGTCGTTCAGTGAATATATAGTGATCCTCGAATGCTCGATTATGCGCCGTTAGCTTAGAAAAAATATAGGTCATTAATATCCGATCTCTTTCGGATAGTTTGATCAAGGCACGATGTCCAGTGATAAAAACTGATACAAAATCATGGAAACCGACTAATGGAATATTACCAGCCATTATGAGTCCTATACTTTTTACCTCAGGACTAGTTACTCTGATTGTCTTAGTCCATTCTGTCAGCGCAGTACGATCTAGATAACAATCTCGGATATTAACTAACGCTTGTCTGACAGATGATAAGGTAAACCAAGGATTGTGATATCGAGCCTGATCTAATACCTCACTAGGGATAAAAGCATCTTCTTGTAACCATAGACCCAATTCAACTAATAAATCTATCCTTTGCTCTAGATCACTAATCATTGTTTAGATTTTTGGTGGGTGACATAATGTCTCCACTTCTCTAAGGCTTGTTGCATATCTTCAGGTAGCTCAGCATCAAACTTCATATACTCCTTGGTTGCAGGATGTATAAAACCAATAGAGGCTGCATGTAGGGCATGTCTAGGTATCAACTTGAATACATTATGCACGAATTGCTTGTACTTACTGAATACCGTGCCTTTGATAATAGAGTCACCACCATACTTCACATCATTGAATAATGCATGGCCTTTATGAGCCATATGTACTCTAATCTGGTGTGTACGCCCTGTCTCCAATTTACACTTTACGAGACTAACATAATAGAGATCTTCGATGGTCTCATAGTGGGTTACAGCTGATTTGCCCTCATCACCATCTACAAATACAAATCGCTTAAGTCTATTCTTAGGATGACGTCCTATAAAAGCGTCGATCGTCCCTTTTTCTTCTGCAAAAGAACCCCATACTAAGGCCTTATATTCTCTATCTATCGTATGATCATAGAATTGCTTAGCTAGGTGAGTCATAGCTAACTCGGTCTTAGCAATCAGCATAAGACCAGTGGTATCTTTATCTATCCGATGTACCAGCCCAGGTCTGGTCGCATCATTTCCAGCCATGACTGGTATATCTTTTTGTTTCTTCAGGTAGTGGACCAGACCATTGACTAGTGTCCCTGTGTAATTTCCGACACCCGGATGAACCACTAATCCTGCGGGCTTATAGAGTACCATAAGATGTTCATCTTCATATCTTATATCGAGATCCATCTCTTCCGCGCCTGCAAATCCACGTGCATGAGGTTCTCTTGCCAGAGAAATAACAATCACATCGTGAGGTCTGACCTTGTAATTAGATTTGATCTGTTCCCCATTTACGAGTATAGAGTTATCCTCAACGGCTTTCTGTATTCTACTTCGACTAGCGCCTTCTAATCTATTCTGCAGGAACTTATCTATTCTGAGCTGAGATTGCTTAGGGTCCACCGTAATTCTATGGTGCTCGTGGAGTACATTACCGTCTTCATCAGTACTTATGTTTTCATTCTCTTCCATTATATCGATATCGCAATGCCTAATTGAAAACTAAAGTGCTGTGTACTTGACTGAGTTGCGTCAAAACTGTCTATTGGTATTTCAGAAGACAACATATCCTGAGGCACAAGATAGCTCATAGCTGATCCACCCTGGTAACTGAACTTAATGATGCCAAAAACCATCTCATATATTTTAATATTAGAGCCCATACTAACACTATACAATAATCCTAAGTCTGCTTCCTCAAAGTTGACTTCAGATGAATTATTTTCGTCAAAAAATGTCGTTGTGGTCTGAGTATAGAACACTTGTGGCCCCAAACCTATTTCTATAAATGGTTCTATGGTCTTATAGAAAAATGGTGTATAGTATCTATATAAGAATTGCAATCCTAGAGAATTAGACCCAGTATTATCATTAAAATCCTCAAAACCCTGAGTAGAGACCGTATTGCTCAGAGCGCCATAGTGAGCATATGAAAGCTGAATCCCAAAAAACGAATATTGTTCTACCCTTCTTTGGACCATATAACTGAAGGAGAATCCTATATAGGTCTCATCTATAGATTTCTTGAATTCTTGCAAAGGCCTATTTATATCGAGATAGAAGTCCACAAAGCTGATGTCCTCTGCTATGTCTTGTTCCATATCACTATCCTGTGACCACATAACCAATGGGACCATAATGACCAGTGCTATGATGTATATATCTCTCATTTGATAATTTCCCTTTTCTTTGTAAAGGTAACACTTTTGTAACCGACCAAGTCACCTATAGTCAGAAGCGATTAATATGAAAAAAACACGTCGACATTCAATAGACACTCTATGTGCAAAAGATATCCATAGGGAAGAAAGCTCTTACTCTCATGTATTACCCATACATGCGACATCAGCCTTTACCTACTCTAGTATCGAGGACTCCATAGCCGTCTTCCAAGGACAAGAAAAGGGGTTTGTCTATAGTCGTTACGGCAATCCGACAGTACATGAAGTCGAGAAGAAACTAGCGATGCTGGAAGGGTTAAATATAAAAGAAGAGCCAGCCTGCTTACTGACCAGCTCGGGTCTCTCCGCTATCTCCACGTTCTTACTTTCATTCTGCGCACATGGGGATACAATTCTGACTCAAGATGACCTCTATGGCGGTACAACTGAAATGATTAAAAAAATATTATCCCGATCAGGTATCAATATAATCACCACTGAGTTATCGGACAGAGTCAGCTTAGACAAAATACTGCAACAGGATAAGACAATTAAGCTAGTATACTTTGAGACACCGACGAACCCCACACTGAAATGTATCGACATAGCAGGAGTCACAGAAATATGTAAGAAGCATAAAATTCTTACAGCGATAGACAACACCTTCAGTACTTTCTATCTACAAGAGCCACTGACTATGGGCGTCGACTTTGTATTGTATTCGACCACAAAATTCCTCAATGGTCATGGCAACTCTATCGCTGGTGCTATCATAGCTAAGAACCCTGATTATCGGAAACAGATCTGGGATACGATGAAACTCCTAGGCACAAACTGTAATCCCTGGGATGCTTGGCTGTTACATAATGGTCTAAAGACTCTAGCACTAAGAATGAACCGACACAGTACTAACGCAATGGCTATTGCTCAGTTCTTAGACAAACACCCAGAAGTCAGCAAAGTCAATTATCCCGGCATGCCTAAGCACCCAACACATGCCTATGCTAAAAATCAAATGAAACAATACGGTGCTATGTTATCGTTTGAACTGATAGGCGGGCTGGAGGCTGGTAAGCTTTTTATGAACAACACCAGATTATGTGCAATCACTGCAACGCTAGGTAATGTCGATACCTTGCTATTACATCCTGCCAGTTCATCCCATCTCAATATTCCAAGTGAAATAAGATCGGCGAGCGGTATTACAGATGGACTAGTGAGGGTATCAGTGGGCATCGAAAATGCTCAAGATATAATTGCAGATATGACCCAGGCTCTAGGAACTCTTGGATAAGCCGGGCGCTTCCCACTTATGACCGAGCTCTATAAGTTCGAGGTCATCTATCTCACCATCCTTACAAACGAATCTAAGCATAGTGCGAAATTTATGGAAGCCCTCTATACCACAAGCGCCAGGATTCATATGCAGGACATCTAAGGACTTATCTCTGATGACCTTACAGATATGGGAGTGCCCACAGATGTATAGTTGCGGCTGTTCTTTTTGTAATAAAGCATATACACGCTTCGTGTACCTGCCTGGATAACCACCTATGTGGGTCATCAGCACCTTGACACCTTCACAAACAAAGATATTGTTCAGGGGACATTGATCTCTGACCTCAGCGGTATCTATATTACCATAGACCGCTTTTAGAGGTGCGATAGCACCGATTTTTTCGATTAGTTTGGGATCCCCGATATCGCCAGCATGCCATATTTCGTCGGCACCTTGTAGATGTTCTATAACATCAGTACCAAGAAAGCTATGAGTATCTGAGATAAGTACAATTTTCTTCACAGTCCTAAGTAAGAGATAATTAGACGAATAAAAAAAATGCTGACTAAATAAATTTAGTCAGCATTTGATTACAATAAAAAAGAACACATTTATCTTACGAGAAGCATCTTTTTAGTGATACTCGTCTCACCGCTTTGTAGTCTATATATCAGTATGCCAGTACTTTTCAGCTGGTCTGAATTAATGATGAATTCATTAATCCCTCTACTGAAAGAATCCTGCATCTCTGCAATAACACGGCCTTCTGAATCATATATAGTAAGAACAACTTCTTGCTGCTGCGGTAATGAAAAAGCGATTACTGTTTCATCTGAGAAAGGATTCGGTTGGTTCTGAAATAGTTCTACGTCATTAGTAGAAACAATCTCATTAGATCTGAAGATATATTCAATCTTAGCGACTTCTGAAGAATTAAGATAAGCCTCTGATTTTAATACAGATGAATTCACCTTAACAACTTCACTCAATTCCAAATCTGTTTTCGCTTCAAAGTATAGGTTGAATAAGTTTTCACCTTTGTTGATATCGAAATACTCAGCTTTATTGAAACTGACCGTAATCACACCGTTATGAGTGTTAAGCAGGGCAAAGTTCTGATCACCCATGCTTAGGCTTGCACCATCCAGCCCTTGGAAAGTAAGCTTTTCAGCATCAAATTCTATAGTGAATTGCATACCTGCAATCTCAGTAGATTCCTCTACCATAAATGGCAGCTCAACCAATTCTCCAGCAGATACTTCGGAATTAACACCACTTAAGTAAACTGTACTATTAGCCCGATTATCTAGAATTGTCCCTGCTAAGCCCATTTCAACACTATTATTGACATCACCTATTTTAACACCGACAAAATCTGCTTGCATGTCAGAAACCAGTAGGTCTTCGATACTGTAACTATTAGTATAATCCCACGGGTTATAGGTATCAGTAAATTCAAAATCATCTGATACAAATACCCAAGAATCATTCTGAGGCAATTCAGTAAATATCCCAAGAATCAATTTCCTCAGTTGTACTAAGTCTAGTCCATTGACTAAATTATCATTATTGATATCAGCTGCAATCATCTTATATGGCGAATCGAGGGGCTGTATACCTAGAACATGTCGTTGTATCTGAACAAGATCAAGTGTCGAAACACCATTAAGTGGATCTACATTATGCTGAGGTGCTATAATATAATCTTCATAGAAAGCAACTTCATCAAATTCGTAACCACCACTAACGTTAGACATGATCATAGCTGTACTATTATCACTCATACTCTCTAACTCTACCATGACATTTTCTATAGGCTGTTCCATCTCTGTAATTAGATTACCACCTATGGTCGTAATCGTATTCAAATCTAGACACTCATCATTTGAATCCTGAAGAATAAGAATCACAGAGCACGCTGCAAACACCTCCGATTCGTCGACAACGTAGACTTCTAAATTGATAGTATTAGTTACACCATTAGGAATGTCATCACAATCAAAATTCCTAGCGGTTTCTGGATAAGCTGCATCAAGTGGTGATTTGAAAGAAAAAGTAAGACTATCTGTGCCATCACAACCACCCTCACTTTTCTGATCAAAATCAGAAGCCCAGATCTCCGCAGTTCCATTTTCGTTAAGCGTCCAGGTAACTGAAGCTAAACAGATTGGTAATGGTGCTCTATCTCCTTTTATTACAAATTCAGTTACACACTGAGTAGAAGGTCCGCCACACTCATTTCGACCTGTGTAGGTAATTATGTGTGTTCCGACAGGATATATTCCTGAAGGAGAATCTGTTCCAGTCAAATCTATAATACCATCTGAGTCTGCATCTAATGCCCATGTAATAACGCCTGGTGTATGACAAACCTCAGAAACTTCTGCCGTTAGTTCTATATATGCTCTACACTCAAGTGTATCAGCAGATGCCATTAACATAGCAGGACAAGTCACTTCTGGAGCTTCAGAGTTTCTAACTAAGATTTCTTGAGTACCATACAAAATATTGAGAGTTGGTAATGCAGGGTCATATCGACACCAATCTACAACTGTCCATGTTCTTAAAATTGTATAGCAGTAGCTATCGGTATTACTCACAATCGGGTTACTGTCCTCGTATGAGATTCCGATATTAATACATCCAAATTCTTTGTCAGTTTCTGGGAAACCTGTATTAGAAGGATGTACTGTCAATTCATTACAGACATCAAGTATGACATCATCTGGAAATTCATAATCATCATCTTCTAAGAAAGTACTTTCATCATCAGCCAACACTTCAATCTGCTGTGAACATATTTTTGTTGTGTCGCCATCTAGGTCTACATTAAGAATAGTTCTATATACAGACCCTATATTGCATGAGACATCATATTGCGATAAATCATAACTATCAAAACCGATAGGCGTTTCTTGGCCACAAATACCGTCACTCAATGCGCTACCAGTTAATTCAGGATCATGATAATCTTCTGTACAATCTAAGATTACGTTTTCTACTGGACAGGTAATTATTTCAGTACCCATATTCATCACATTGACAGTGGCTATACAAGTACTAGAATTATTGTCCTCATCGATGACCTTAATCGTAACAGAGACATTTCTTCCGACATCACTACAACAGAAATGAACATAAGGACCAAATTGCGTATCAGTTGTTTCACAATTTCCATTTCTCATGCCTTCAAAACTCACAGTTCCACCGCAAAGATCAAAACTATTATCCGAGAAGTTCTCTGCAGGAACAGCCGTTACGCCACTACTGTTTGTTAATTGGACTTTAGTGAATCCTTCACAAATGGCGATTGGTTCTTTTCCATTTACAACTTCTATTTCCATGAAACAGCAATTCGTGAAATCGGCTGGCTGAGGTGTGCCTTCTATTGGCTCGTTATAAGCAGTACCATTTCCACATTCATCTATATAGCAATATCTGACCCACACATACTGTTCTGTGATGTCTGGAACGATATACAATCCTTGTTCATTTGGCTCTAGAGCCCTATATGGTCCAGCGACTGGCTGATCAGTCCCTGCTATAGCAGGAATATACGCAACCTCGTCTAAAATGACACCAGAGCAATCTTCTACAAGCAATGGTGCAGTCGTAGAGTCAATTAGTGCTAGTGGATCGAGTACAATATCAGTTCTACAGTTATTAGAATCTGAAATGTAGACTAACGTATCGAAGTTAGCTGGAAAATCTGTTCTTGGGTTTCTGCAGATAACTATAGGACCATCTTCATCAAGTATCTTGATGACCTGTCCTTCTACTTCTGTCTGCCCATTACACCAGTCAATCACTAACCATTCTCTTAATATTTTAATTTGCACACCACATTGGCTGGCAATTATATCATTGTAACTATACATGATATTTGGGCATAGTATACCGAAAGGATATCCAGAACCAGGGCTATATGATTCGATGCTATCTGTTGATAAATCAATATACCGATCACAAGGCTCATCTGCCTCTAGTACATGTATGAAATCTGGTGGAAATACCACATCTGTTATATCAAAACGCTGAACTGAAATCTCTTGTGTGCAAATAGAGATATTACCTTTAGCATCCTCTGCTATCCAGGTTCTGGTCATTATGCTAGAAATTTCGCTCTCGCATGACGATTCTATCACTTCATCCACATAAGTCGGTGTGACTGTAGAACCACAATCTCCAGCTAGACCTGGCATGGGCAGATTCAAGTCTAAATAAGCCTCACAGTCCAAGACCACAGGGGGAAAACTCCCATCTAGGCAACCTTGGAATCGTGGACCAACTTTATCCTCGATATTAACCCATCCCCAGCAGCTTGCACCACATTCGTCAAGTCGTACTGAAACTTTAAGTCTTTGATCGACATAGCTTTCGCCAACAATGAAACAATCATCCCCTGCAACCGTTGCAATTGTATTATCGTTTTCATCAAAGATGAATATGGTATAATCAGAATCTGTAAAATCCTCAAACTCACTCTCTAGGACAATATCAAGGCAAATCTCAGCCCGGCACTCATCGTTAGTAGAAATATTGAGGTTATTATTACATGCTAGACTTAGGCCATCACACTGAGCACTTGCTGCTACTGAGACGACGGTCATCAGTGTGAGATATAAGAATAGGTGGAATAATGATGTTTTTATTTTATCCATAACACTTGTCTTGACTTGAACATTACTGTTCTGATTAGCTAAGCTATTTGGTTTATATGTGTTGATATTCATTGCTTAATTATTATAGGGTACAGACGTCACAGTGACTACTTAAGAATAATCATCTTCTTAGTACTTGTGTGACCAGCACTGCTTAACTGATAGTATAATACACCATCTGTATCAAATGACTTACTCTCTAACACAAGCTCATTTGGTCCCGCATCGTACCATTCGTCTCTAGTCAATACCAATCTACCTTCCATATTAGTAATAGACAGGTTCACCATTCCAGCCTGTGGAAGATAGAAACCTATAGTGGTCACATCCTTGAACGGGTTAGGCTTATTCTGCTCTAAGACAAAACCAAAATCACTCTGAGTCGCCTTATCGATTCTTAAGGATTTCACTGTAATATCACCTGCTTCTTCCAAGTACATTTCTGGACTTAATTCGGCAGCTTGATTAAGAGCAAAACTATTGCTACCCTCTAGTAAGAATTCGAAAAGAATAGCGCCTTTTTCTAATTCCTTACCTGTCGCACTATTCCATGATACTTTCAGTTCCTGATTTTCGATAGCATCCCAAGCTATATGCTGGTCTGTCAATTCTAGCTCACCAGGTATCGCTGTTAAGAATTTTCCTGTAAAGTCCATGTTGAACTGAGTACCTGCTATAATTGCAGCTTCCGTCATTACAACTTTTATTCTTGTATTCCCTGTCGCTGTCATCTCTTCTACTAACTCCAAGTTGAATTCACTGTTATTTCTATTGGACAATGGTTCATCTAAACTATTGGCAGTCGCAGTTAGATTCACATCACCAATCTTGACCCCTATAAAATCTGCATCACTTATTGGTTGATTCAGGTTAGCAATGCTCACATTTTCCTCATAAGGGAACGGGTTAGTCATATCTGGGAAAACATGTGTTGTATTTACAAATCTCCAAGAGTCATTCTGTGGAAGCTCTGTATATATACCTAAAATCAACTTTCGTAATTCGACTAGATCAATACCATTAATACTAGCTGAGTTGTTGATATCAGCTGCTATAATCTTATAAGGACTATCGAGTGCTTGTATTCCAAGAATATGTCTTTGTATCATGACCAAATCCAAGGTAGATACACCATTCAGATAGTTATCATTCTTGAGGGCCACGACTTCATAGTCGTTATTCATCGGAACACTTTCGAATGCATAAGTTCCGTCGAGTGCCATATTATTCATGGGTGAAGCCATAGCAATAGAATTAAGATTCACCTCTACTAAATCTATCATCTGCTCATCTTCTCTTCTAATATTACCTGCTATCAATGAGCCAGTAACAGGGCCACAGTGACCGATATTATCCTGCACGATGATATGCACTATACATGAAGATATATTTGCAACATTAGGATTCTCATCATCCCATACATATAAGGTGACAACATTAGGTCCTAGATCATCACAATCATAAGAAAGTGAATTGAGGATTAATGAATCTGAAAACGATAAAGTGACATCGCTACAATCATTGAAATCCTCACTTCCTAGATCAACGTCTGATGCCCAGATAAACACACTATCTCTTCCCCCTAATGGAAGAACTAACTCACCATGACAATATGGAATCGGCGCTGAATTATCTCTAAAAGTGAAGTTACAAGTCTGTGATGATTCGTTACCGCAATCATCTGTCACATTGAAAGTGAATTCATGAGTACCAAGAGGATAGACACCAGCTAGATTATTTCCACTAATGTTATTAATATCTGGATAAGTATCTAGAGGGTCACCTGAATTAAAGTCAATACTGTATGACCAGCTCACATTCTCTATACAAGCACCATTACTTGCTAATCCAGCTGCAAGGCTGTCTATTCTAACATCACAATTTCCTGCATCAACATATGTTGGTGGTTGTGGACATCTGACACTAGGTGTAATCGTGTTCTGTAACTTAATGACCTGAGTATAACTGTGAATCGTCTTAGCTGGATCACACCAATCTACTACTGACCAAGTTCGCGTCATTTTCTGGCATGCACCATCTACGATAAAGAAGACCAAGTCTTCATAACTAGAGATCACACTGCTACAGCCTGGAACATCCCAAGTCGGTTCTTGGTATCCTTCTGGTAAGTCTTCAGGCAAGAGTTCTCCTAGGAAACATCTACCGAATACAGTAGTATCCTTAGGCCATGAAATGCCATCAAAAGTCAGATTGTCTGTATTTACAAAATTGATTCTTTGTGTGCAAGTATATTCTCTGTCATCGATATCGTAGACTGCCCACATTCTAGTTACTTCTCCTATAGAACAAGAATTATCAGGTTTTTCTACCTCGTTCAATGGAACTGGAGCAGTTACAAATGTACAATCGTCCGTGAGCGGCATCGTTGCCACACCAAAATCTATCGTATCTAGGTCTACGCTACAATTCAAAGTCATATTAGGTGGACAGATCGGGCTACCGATACTTCCTGGATTAGTCACCTTGACATTGACCATACAGAAATTATGATTTCCCCAATTGTCAATAACTCTTAGCTGAACCATTGTTTCTTGTCCGACATCACCACAACAGAATTTTTCTAGTTGGGTAAATCCGCAAGGCGTATCAAACTCAACAACATAGTTAGTCCATATTTCACTATGGAATTCTGCATTCCAAGTGCCATCAGGATTCATGACAGTATATATCTTACCGTGATTGTCTCTGGTCACAGGATCTGTACTGTCAGCTGGTTCATTTCTATCCCAATTATTGAATACAAAAGTGGAATCGTTATGCCACTGGAAATTTCTTGGATTAGAGAAGTTAGTCCCATCAGATAGACCTATTAGCACTGCATCTTGTGTGTACAGATTAAGTTGCTCTTGTAGCCAAACATTCTCTGGCATAGAATCTATCGTCACCAAATAAGCATCTGTTATATCACTATCACTAAGTGCAGAGGCTTTGGCATGTGCACGGAGGGCATCAGTCTTATCTTTAGATAGATAATAATGATGACCAGCGTATTCGCCCAAATAATTCATATACTGGAAACTACGTGGTTCGCATTCACAAACGTCATTGTCCATTCTACGGATGACACTTTGGTGGACACCACAATTATCCCAACTATTATCATCGAATGTAGCAGGCGTCGCATATGCCCAACCCTCTTCATTTAATGTGATTGTATTATTTAGATCACAAGCTGGGATAGGGTCTTCGATATCCTCTAGTCTTATCTCATTGAATGAGGTACAAGTTCTTCCGCAATCATCTGTTACGACATAAGCTATCCATATAGAGTCTCTCTCGAATTCGATATTGTATATCTGGATAGTCTCAGTAGAATCAGCTGCATCGCTACTTACACCTACAGAAGAGAAAGTATTAAGATTGAAGTTGCTATCATCATTTAGTTTATACTTAATCGTATATGACCAATCATCACAAGTACCACTCACTTTTGGAGGTAGTACAGTCAAACTGTCTTTGCCACAATCATGGATATCTGTACCGACAATTGCTTCATCAGGTGCATTACATATTGGTGCATTGTTATTCATCAGTGTAATAATCTGAGTATACATATACTCTATCGTTCTACACTCATCCCATACAGTCCAGTTTCTCAAGATTTTCTTAGACTCTCCACAGATGCCTATAATTCTATCATTATAGCCAAGTACTCTATGTCTAGAACAAGTCAGTGCACTCGGATAACCAGTACAGTCAGGATGCGGATTTCCGTTATCATCTAAGGTATAAGTTGTCCCACATTCTAATTCTTCAGGATTGAGAAGAGGATCATTACAAGCACTAAGTGTTCCATTATGCTCTGTCTGATCAAAACCCGAATCCCAATGTGGAGGCCATTCTGGTTCTCCAGTAGGCACAGCGACTGACATTCTAACCGTACAAGTAGATTGGGCGCCAGTAGGATCTGTTACTGTCCATGTTCTTTCTATTGTTTGTATAGCAGAACATTCATTAGGAGACACATTCTCATCTGCAAAAGTCAATTCGACAGTGCTACAATTATCATGACCAAACAAGGTCCATGGCCCTGGTTCTGTATAATATACTGAGTCAATATCAAAATTTGGTAAGCCAGCCATTCCAACGAATGAAGAATCTATAACCTCTATCATTTCACATGTTACGGCTGCTGTAGTAGGACAATCTAATGGTGTAATTGTCTTATCTTCTACCAATAATTCACCCCAACAAGAATTGTCAGCACATTTCTGTTGGACCGAAACGATTAGGACCTCATTTACTAATTCGGCTGGAATTGGATTCGTTACTGCTGTGCCATCTTCTTGTGTTATTTCTAATACATAAGCATCATCGCCTAGCGTTTCTCCTTTTAGAATCATCGATGGCAGTATCGTTAATTCACAATCACTATTCAGAGTTACATTCACTCTATTATTACAAGCCAATTGTTCTACAGCGCCATCAGAACCCTCTACGATCATCGTAGATGAAAATTCACATGAGAAGTTAGGATGTTCCGAAGTTGTCAGTCCACTAGCCGTAAGCGTATAGGTGCCAGCATCATTAATGGTCAATACATTACCTAATAGTGTAGCTCCCGTTGCTGGATCGACAGTCCATGTGACATCACCATAAAGCTCTGGGTTTTCTATTGTGTAGGTATCTGACTCACCCATACAGAGATAAGATGAGCCTATTATACTCACAGTATCTATCATACTACGAACAGTAATCTCTTTCCTCACATCAAAGTCGCAAGAGGCGAGATTTGGATTATCATTACATGCTATTAAGACATAGTCACCATCACCACCAGCAAACTGTATTGGGTCTACAGTGACCATTGCAGGGTTTGTACCACTACCCGTACCACTTCCTGTGGTTGTAAATACTGGGCTACCAAGTACCCCTGTAGACGATGGAAGATATAATTTAAATTCAGTTGCACCATTATGTCCATTAAGCGTATACATTCTAGAAAGATCATCATCACAAGTATAAACTTCACATTCACCAGTGAGTGATAATTCTTCTGAAAGATCTTGGACAAGAACAACCTGATCATCTCTAATCATACATCCTCTATCACTAATCCCAGTGACCATGAGCAAATAGGCACCTGCTTCAGGATATTCTACTGTAGCACATCTGCCGTCATTAGTAACTGTAAGTGAGCTACTACCTGGCGCTTCCCAAACAACATCTAATGGATCAAACTGACCTAATAGATCCTGAAAACAATATCTCCTAGCACTCCCAGCACAAACAACCGCTAAGTCTTCTACGTTCTCAGTTGGATCAGGTAGAATCTCAATAGTTGGTGGCGAACAAGTCGTCATCTCCAAATTAATTGGGTTAGGCGTCGTATTCGCACAGATATCAACGGTCGGTAGAACGTTGACCGCTGCATAGCCATCGAGACAATACCTCGCTGCGTTATTGTTTTGTGGAAGCATCGGCGAATCCGGCAATGGTATCGTCAGCCCTTCGTCCATATAGAGATGAACCGCATTCTTAGCTGTCCATGTCTCTCCTGCTGCACCAAAACCTCTGATTTTGAATTTGACAACGCCATCAGCGAGACCATTTTCACAAACGCAATCATAGGAAACGTCCATTTGTGCCTGTATCTGTCCTAAGGCTAACAACCCAAAGACCAAAAAGAAGGCAAAACGCTTAGTTAAATGTGTAATTGTAATCATCATATTACTTTGTAATCTTTTACTCAAAAAAGGTTAAGTATGGTCAGAATAGACCATGCCCTTTTAATCGGCGTACAAAGTCCAAGAACCTTTCCAAAAAACAGTTCATATGAGCGAAAGGGATTATATGAAACACATTATACTTTTTCACTATGCATAAATCCATCATAAGCAATATATTGCGTTATGAGCTTCAGAATTATATATTTAGACTTATTTTAATTTCTCGACCGTTAAGCATAGAATTTGTCTTCACAAATGGTAGGTAGAGGGCGTTTTGACATTCTCTTGGGCTTATGAGATACCACACAGTTACAAGAAGTATATTTGTAATAAAACGACTTGTCTAACAAGAATAAGAACA
>CALEAC010000194.1 GCA_937944095.1 uncultured Saprospiraceae bacterium | reverse complement strand
ATATGATTCTAAATATGACCGTGGTCGGTCCATGGTCGCTCAGAATACAGACCTCTTCCCGAATTTCACATATTCCGAAAATCGAGGTAAAGACATCTTTCTATCTCCGTTTCCAGAGGATAACCCATTTACTGGAATAATATTTACAGGAAATGGACCAGAGGCACCTCTGCCGCCACAACCTACTTTTCATCTAGGAAAAATGGGCTGTGCAGACTGTCACGGTATCGATAACTTCACCTCTAGAGAAACATCATTGACTGGCAACAACGGTATCATCGGTGTCATAGGACATCCCAACGAAATCGACACCACTGTGAAGCGGTCTCCGAGCTTAAGAAATCTGATTAATCCTCAGGGCATCGAGGTAGGTCCATTCATGCATGATGGAAGTCTTGCTACGCTAATGGACGTCATGGACCACTATGCGACGATCGGATTGCCAGGCCACAAAAAAACGCCTAGGCTGCATACCTCTCTTAATATCACCGCACCGAGTGGTTCGTATACAGGCCCGGCTACAGGTGATGCAGGACCATCAGGTGCTTCAGGCCCGACTGGAATTAGTCAACAATTCAGCCCGCGTCTTGCGGAGGTAGAAATGCAGGCCGTCATTGATTTTCTAAAAACACTTACTGGCTCTAACATATATACGGATCCGAAATGGTCTGATCCCTTCGATGCCTTCGGAGAACTGACCTTAATAGATGACTGTCCAGAACTGAAGAAAGGATATATTTCAACAACAATTTGTGAAGGTGAAGAATACGAAGGTTTCCATACATCAGGCACCCATGAAAAAAGAATTAAAATTGATGGCTCTTGTGACAGCATCGTTGTCATAGATCTCACTGTAGAAGAACTTGTAGAACAGTATGAAACGGTAACCATATGCGAAGGTGAACGACACCGACGATATGGAAATGCAGGTTCTTATGTGGACTTGTTAAGCAATCCTTCTGGCTGTGACACTATAAACTATCTGCAACTAGAAGTCACTCCTGCCTTACATTACTGGGTACAATTATCCTTTTGTGAAGGCACAGCTGTAGAAGGTTATACAGAAGCGGGAAACTACATAGACACAATACCTAATGAGCAGAATGGCTGCTACATTATTAGACGAGTACGAGTAACCGAGAATGACTTCATCTATTCTCCTCATGAATATGTCAACATCTGCGAAGGCCAATCTTACAATGGGCATAGCACAAGAGGTTGGCATAGAGATACTGTATGGTCTACAACACCATTAGCTTGTGATACAATAAACCAAGTATATATAGAATTTAGACAACTGCTAGAAGAGAATATCTCAGTCAATATTTGTGAGGGCGATAGTTACTCAGGTTACACCCAATCAGGATCTTATGTAATCGAACATACAAACGAAGAAGGCTGTGACAGTCTGCTCTATTTAGACTTAAAAGTACACCCGACTACAGAATCAACTATCCGAATCGAGAGATGCGAAGGAGAACAATATGATGGATACACAACAGCTGGACAGTATGTAGATATTCTATCAAATAAAAACGATTGTGATTCGACTAGGTATTTGGACTTAATAATACTAGCTCATTCGGAGTCCGTAGAGCAAGTATCTATCTGTCGGGGTGACAGTCATGAAGGCTATACTGTAGAAGGTAGCTATTCAGATAATTACACCAATGCTGTCGGTTGTGATTCGACCAGATACTTATACCTAACGGTAGATGCTCACACAGAGTCACATATCGAAGTAGAGATTTGTAAGGGTGAAAGCTTCGCAGAATACAATACAAGTGGACAATACGTGAATGTTCTAACTAATACCGCAGGGTGTGACTCTACGAGACACATCTACCTGACCGTTCTAGAGCATACGGAATCCTACAATGAATTAGAAATCTGTGATGGCACAGTCCACGAGGGATACACAATCGCAGGTAGTTATGTCGATGTATTCCAGAATGCACAAGGCTGTGACTCGACGAGGCACCTTTCATTAGTTGTCTTAGAGAAATCTAACTCTTATGATCGCTATGAGATCTGTGAAGGTGAGGATATCTGGGGTTATGATAAAGCTGGCTTATATACAGACATCCTGACTAACCAAGTAGGTTGTGATTCGACTAGAGTACTCGACCTATTCATCTTAGATCATTCTGATAGTTATGAGGAAGTCCATCTATGTCCTGGAGAAGAGTACCAAGGTTACAAAAATGGCACTCATCAAGAATATTACTCCAATGCAGTAGGCTGCGATTCCACTCGGTATATCGACATCATTAATATCGATCAGTCAGATGCGATATGTGCTGGCGCTTTTGATCAGAAAATACGAACTATTGAAGAAACGGCTTACATCAAAGTCGGTCCTAACCCTGTTCATGGAGAGATTAATATCAATATAGATAAGCCAGACAGACTGCCAGCTGTACTGAAAGTCTATGATGCCTATAACAACTTAGTTAGTGATTCGATGATAGAAGAATCGACAACTAGAATATATCTATCGGCATATAGCTCTGGTGTCTACTTAATACATATCCAGCATGGGCTCAACATCTATTTATCTAAGGTGATTAAGTTATAAGAAAGGACAATATGGTTTAGGTATCTTAGCTAAGCTTACAACACTTGCTAAATGACCAGCTAATAATCATCTTCTATATTTTTTTAAAAAATTTGATGAATAGAGTACTTAGATAGCACCACTAATTGACTGATTAACTTGAGCTGCAAAAAGGTACTATAGACTGGCTTCTAAAACGAAACAATTTCCTTTACTTAGCTTTGGATACAGAAACAACCTATGGCACGAATAAAAATAAACGGATTCTTAGACGAACTAGAAGAAGAACTGAGCAAGGCGATGACCTCGACACTCAGGAAGCACTTTGAGAAAGATCA
>CALEAC010000193.1 GCA_937944095.1 uncultured Saprospiraceae bacterium | reverse complement strand
TGAATGCCAAAACAGAAATTTGATAAACAGAATATTTTCAATCTATCACATTGACCGAAAGTTGATTAAAATTGCCTCTGGATATCGTAAGCTGCTTAACTTTGGTAAAATAGCAGCTTAATTAACTACCGAACCATTGATACTTCATTTGAGAAAAAAATTCAGTAATAAGGAGCCAAAAGATAACTCCACTAAAATATAAGATAGAGACCAGTTTCTATCAATGATCGATTTCTTAAAGGGCTTTCGGTACTCTCATGTCGAGGGCCCATTTTTCTACATTCACAAGTCATAATTTTACCTTCCTAAGTAACTTGCTTCAGATATCTGAGTTCGGAGCAAATCTCCTTATCAAATAATTCATTAACCACCCTACTCAGATCAGCTGTGGTAACTTGTTCTATTTCTTCTACCTGCAGATTAATCATGGAGGCATCACCTAAGAATTCATAATAAGCAAGGTTAATAGCTTTAGTATTGACATTCACTTCAGAAAATACAACCGAACTGATGAGTCCATTCTTAACCTTCTGTAATTCCTCTTCAGAAATGGGTTCTTTTTTTATACTCTCCAGTTCATGCCATATCTTTTCTAAGGCCACATCTGAAGTTATCTCATCGAGTAACTTGCAATCAATTATAAAAAGTCCAGCATCCAGAGTACCAGAAATATACGAACCGATATTACTGAATAGGTTCTGATTGATCAGTAAGTTTCGGTATAATCTCGATGATCGTCCGCCACCTAATATATCTGATAAGATATCATAGACTATAAAATCTTTATGCTTCCTATCAGGCATGGGAAAGGCTAGATACAAGGCAGCTGAGGGAATAGGTCTATGGCAAGTCTTAGTTCGCTTTGCTACTTGGATCTGTTCATTAGGAATAGAAACCTTATTCAATGGACCTGCTGGAATATCACCGAACCACTTCTCTATCATAGCCTTGGTCGAATCCAAAGCTATATTTCCACAGATAACCAGTATCGCATTATTGGGCCTATAATACATATCAAAGAAAGCTTTGACATCCATCAGTTCCGCCTGTTCTATATGACCTAACTCTAACCCGATCGTCGGCCATCTATAGGGATGATTCTTGTACGCTAGATCAGATAATTCATGCCAGACATCGCCGTATGGTTTATTAATACTCGTTTCTTTAAATTCCTCAATGACAACTTTCTTCTGAATATCCAAGGCCTTCTGATCTAACTTCAACTGATTCATACGATCTGACTCTAACCATAAGGCTGTCTCCAGATTATCAGCAGGAAGAATATTATAATAATTAGTGATATCAGAATTCGTAAATGCATTACTATCTCCGCCAGCCTCCTGGATAGGTGTATCGAAATCAGGAATATTCTCTGATCCGCCGAACATTAGATGCTCGAATAGATGTGCAAATCCAGTCTTATCAGATGATTCATTCCTAGAACCGACCTTGTACAAGACATTGACTGTGACTAATGGAGAGCTCTTGTCTTGGTGCAACAGCACTGTCAGGCCATTAGTTAATTTATATCTCTCGTATGTGATCACTACTTTTTCCATTTATGAATATGTCCGGATTCGAACACATTCTTTTTTAGTAACTCAAAAAAAACCGCGCCACTAACCGTATGTGCACCGAGACTCAACAAATGCTGGGTACGTTGCTGGCAATCTATCAACCAAAATCCACGCGCCTCTAACCATTGGACCAATTTAATAAATCCATACTTCGATGCGTTACTGGTCTTAGCAAACATAGACTCCCCAAAAAATATTTTACCCATAGATAATCCATATAACCCACCGACTAATTCGGAATCTGCCCAAACTTCTACAGAGTGGGCGACGCCCCTTTCGTGCAATGATATCATTACATCCATCAATTCGGGAAACAACCACGTGCCATCTTGGCCTTTTCTACTAGTAGACCTACAGTTATAGATCACTTCTCGGAATGCAGTATCTATCGTCCATTCGAATTTATCCCCATTCAGATAGGGTCTCATACTCTTAGTAATCCTTAGGTCTTCCGGAAGCAGTATACATCTAGGATGAGTATACCACCATAACAACTCTTGGCCCTCGCTGGTCCATGGAAAAATGCCAAACCTATACGCTAATAATAGTGTTTCTTCATCTAGACGACTACCGATGGCTAATAGCCCATCGTCATCAGATGTAAGTGGATGTGGAAAGAAATCTACCTTTGGAGGTAGAAAATAGGACACGATTATCTAGTTACCATAGTGTCAATGACAGCAGACAAGCCTCTTTCGACAAGCGCATCCTTCATAGGCTTAAGCTTCTCGAAGTTCCCTGTCTTTACTATAGCCTTACCCTTATAATGCACAATCAGTGATAATTGCTCGGACTGCTCAAAACTATGATTGCATACTTCCATAAAGCATTGTATCACCCAATCAAAAGTATTGAAATCGTCATTATATACGACTAGTTGAGCTTGTTGTAGCGCATCTGTTACTTCCGCCTCTATAGTTACTGAATCAGTATGATCGTCGGAAGAAATGGTGTATAGTTTGTCAGACATTGATTAATCGTGTTAAAGGTGTGTTTAGATTAATTTATTCAAGGCGTCTTGAATAGCTTCAAAATTGGGCAAATTCCCAGCATTTTCCAATACCTCTGCATATTTTATTACGCCCTTTTCGTCGATGACAAAGGCAGATCTTTTAGATACACCTTTTAGGCCATATACAAACTCCTCATAGAGAACATCATATGAACGACTGACCGTTTTATTAAAATCAGAGAGAAGAGGGATGCCTATTTTATTTTCTTCCTTAAACTTAGCGAGAGTGAATGGAGAATCTACAGAAACGCCTAATACCACTGCATCCATATCAGTATAGATGCTCAAATCTTCTGTGGTCTGACATAGCTCAGTTGTACAAACACCAGTAAATGCGAATGGAAAGAATAATAGGAGTACTTTTTTTCCTTGATAAGATGTCAGGTCGACATCTTGCAAATCGGAATCCTTCAGAATGAAGGTTGGAGCTTTATCACCAAGTTTAAGGGTCATGATAAAAATGAATTAGAACTTAAAATTAGGACTTAATATCAGAATAGAAAGAAGTGAACCCCATAATACGTGCTATTAATGGTTGATATGACCTTTATTTGCTAAAAGTTAAGAACAATTCGACCCTAAAGAATAAATGAAGCACCTATTACAGCCTAGGACTCGAGCCTATCTCCAATTACATATTGCTGTATTACTCTATGGATTGACTGCCATATTAGGAGATCTAATCAGCATCTCAGCTGTCAGCTTAGTATGGTGGCGGGTCTTAATCACTAGTGCTAGTCTACTGTTTTTTATAAAATTTGGTAAGCAATTATTGCAGCTTCGGACTCCTGACATCTTAGCCTTTTCGGGAATTGGCTTTATTATAGCCGCTCACTGGCTCACTTTCTATGGTGCAATCAAGCTATCTAATGCCTCTGTGGTACTAGCGGCTATGTCCACCGCCTCATTATTCACAGCAGTAATAGAACCGTTGCTTACAGACAAGCCTTTTCGGCAATCTGAATTTATTGTAGGCCTCCTTATCGTGCCGCCCTTACTTATTATCGCTAATAATATTGATCTCAACATGATGGATGGGCTTCTCATGGCCATTCTGTCAGCCTTATTAGCAGCCATCTTTGCAACCTTGAATAAGAAACTTGTCCACAAAGCCTCTGCTTACCAGATTACCTTCTTAGAAATGTTCAGTGCACTGGTCATAATCAGTGCCGCTCTGCCCTTTGTAATTGACCACGACACGCCCCTAGTGCCTGTCGGTATGGACTGGGTCTATCTTATCATCTTATCACTGGCCTGCACCACCTTTGCATTTATCATCAGTCTGTATGCCTTAAAGGAGGTATCCGCTTTCGAAGCGAACCTTGTGATTAATTTAGAGCCAGTCTATGGCATCTTCTTAGCCATCGTTATTCTAAAGGAACATCATGAATTATCCTTGAGCTTCTATATCGCTGTGATTTTTATCTTGCTTATCGTTTTCTTACACCCATTACTAACCAAAAAATTAGACGAAAGGCATGCGAGAGAATTTTGATAGGATTACATCGACCAGCATAAGGAGCTATTGCGAAGCGCATTCATCTTTTCAGGATACTTACTTGGAAGAAGTCGCTCTATACACCCAGTCCGTTATCGGAAAGGAAAAAATGCTCTCAGGACAGTACCTAGGCCAATTCCTAAAGATGATGACCATGACTCTTAATGCTAAGAAGGTGTTGGAAATCGGGACTTTTACGGGTTATGGCACGCTATGTATGAAGGCTGGGTTACCTGACGGCGGTGTGATACATACCATAGAACTGGACCCAGTCCACTATGAAGC
>CALEAC010000192.1 GCA_937944095.1 uncultured Saprospiraceae bacterium | reverse complement strand
AGATATAGCAATGGACCTTGCAGCGGGCACATATACACTTACAGTGACAGATAATGCTGGTTGTACGAGTAGTTGCAGTTTTACATTAACAGAACCTGCTGGACCTAGTTGTGCTGCTGTTGAGGATGAGTCTGATAATTGTAGTATGGGCATTGGAATTGCTTCAGTCACAGTAAGTGGTGGCACTGAGCCTTTCTCTTATTTATGGAGTGATGGCCAGTTTACTAGTATGGCCACATCTCTTAACGCAGGAAGCTACACGGTGATGGTAACAGATGATAATAATTGTACTGCTGAATGTTCAGTCACAATTTCAGATCAACCTGGCCCCACCTGTACGGCAAGTGAAACAGTTCCCGCAACTTGTAGCGCCAGTAACGGAGAAGCAATAGTAGTTCCAAGTGGAGGCGTTGCACCTTATGTCTATGCATGGAATGACCCAAATGCACAAACAACAAATACGGCAATTGGATTAGTCGCAGGAAGTTACAATGTCACAGTAACAGATGTAAATGGCTGTTTTTCTACCTGCAGTGTTGTTGTAAATAGTAGTGACCCAGAAGAGATAGGCGGAGAAGTATACGTGGATATAAATAATAACGGTTGCCAAGATGCGACAGAGACTACTATGGTGCTAGGAGCAACAGTAACCTTATGGGAATGTGATCCTGCAACAGGCTTGCCAAGTTCTACAGTAACCACAACAATGACGGCAGCGGATGGGACTTATACTTTCGGGGGAACAGACCCAGTGACAGGAGCTTGTCTGTTAGATCCTACTGCGACCTATGCTGTAGAGATTGTGGCGCCGACTGCAGCAGGCGAGGCTTACGAAGGTTATACCCTAAGTAGTGGCACAGCAGATGCGACCTGTACTGCAGCAGGAGATAGTGATGATGTAGATGGTACGACAGGCATATCAGCATGTTATGACCCTACAGGTACAGATGATGATATGAATATAGATGCGGGTATCACGCCACCATGCGAAGAGATAGGTGGAGAGGTATTCGTCGATACAAATAATAACGGTTGCCAAGATGCGACAGAGACAACAATGGTTTCAGGTGCGACAGTGACTTTATGGGAATGTGACCCTGCGACAGGTTTGCCCTCATCTAGTGTGATGACTGCGACAACAGGATCGGACGGTACTTATACTTTCGGAGGGATAGATCCTGTGACAGGAGCTTGTCTATTAGATCCTACGGCGACCTATGCTGTAGAGATTGTAGCGCCGACAGCAGCAGGAGAGGCATACGAAGGTTATACCCTAAGTAGTGGCACAGCAGATGCGACCTGTACAGCAGCAGGCGAGAGTGATGACGTAGATGGTACGACAGGCATATCAGCATGTTACGACCCTACAGGTACAGATGATGATATGAATATAGATGCGGGTATCACGCCACCATGCGAAACAATAGGTGGAGAGGTATTCGTCGATACAAATAATAACGGTTGCCAGGATGCGACAGAGACAACAATGGTTTCTGGTGCGACAGTGACTTTATGGACTTGCGACCCAGCAACTGGCTTGCCCTCATCTAGTGTGATGACCGCGACAACAGGTGCTGATGGGACTTATACTTTCGGCGGAATAGACCCAGTGACAGGTGCCTGTCTATTAGATCCTACAGCGACCTATGCCGTAGAGATAGTAGCGCCGACAGCAGCAGGCGAGGCATACGAAGGTTATACCCTAAGTAGTGGGACTGCAGACGCAATGTGCACAGCCACTGGAGACAGTGATGATGTAGATGGTACCACAGGCATATCGGCATGCTATGATCCAAGTGAGATTACGGCAGGAGATATTGACGCTGGTATAGTTCCACCTTGTGAAACAATTGGTGGAGAAGTATATGTAGATACTAACGATAATGGTTGCCAGGATGCAACTGAAACAACAATGGTACCAGGTGCAACTGTTAATCTTTGGGAATGTGATCCAGTAACAGGACTACCACTCGCAAATATAGGAACGACTATAACAGCGACCGATGGGACTTATATGTTTGGTGGTATGGATGCACTTACAGGTGCTTGCATATTAGATCCAACTGAAACTTATGCAGTAGAAATAATTGCGCCAACAGGCGTTGGTGAGACCTTCGAAGGATATACTTTGACAACAGGAGTGGCTGATGCGACTTGTATGGCTTCGGGCGACAGTGATGATGTTATAAGTACATCTGGCGTATCTGCTTGCTATAATCCTGCAGGTGCAGATGATGATGAGCATATTGATGCAGGTATTGTGCCAGCACCTTGTGAGGAGATAGCTGGTGAAGTATTTATTGATACAAATAATAATGGTTGCCAAGATGCAACTGAATTAACTGCATCTGAAAGTGCGGTTGTCAATCTTTGGGAATGCGATCCTGCAACTGGCTTGCCACTAAATTCAATATCTAATACGTTGATTGGTCTAGATGGAACCTACACCTTTGGTGGCGTTGATCCAGTGACAGGTGCATGTCTGTTAGATCCGAATAGCACTTATTCAGTACAGATATCTCCACTTAATTCCGCTGGTTCTTCTTATGAAGGGTATACACTTACTAGTGGAACAGCTGATGCAACATGTACGACAGCAGGAGAAAGTGATGATGTGGATGGTACAACAGGAATATCTGCATGTATTGATCCAACTGGGGACGACGATGATATGAATATCGATGCAGGAATTGTTCCGCCATGTGAGAATATAGGCGGTGAGATTTTTGTTGATGTAAATAATAATGGTTGCCAAGACGCAACAGAAACAACGATGGTTGCAGGCGCAACTATTAATCTGTTAGAATGTGATCCAGTGACTGGTTTGCCGACAGTAATGGTCGCTATGACAATGTCTGGGACAGATGGCAGCTACACTTTTGGTGGAACTGATCCAGTTTCTGGCGTCTGTGTATTAGACCCAATGAAAACTTATGCAGTTGAGATTATACCTCCTACAGCAATAGGTGAAGCTTATGAAGCTTATACGCTTTCTGTTGGTACAGCTGATGCAACATGTACAGCTGCAGGCGAAAGTGACGACGTCAATAGTACCTCAGGCATTTCTGCTTGTTACAGCCCGAGTGATCCAGCAGCAGATAATATCGATGCAGGTATAACACCACCATGCGAATTTATAAGTGGTGAAGTCTTTGTAGATATAAATAATAATGGGTGTCAGGATGGTTCTGAGACGACGATGGTTGAGGGGGCAACAGTTAATCTGTGGGAATGTGATCCGATAACTGGTTTGCCTTCTGCAAATTTAGGAACAACTTTTACCGCAGTAGATGGTACCTATTCGTTTGGAGGAACAGATGCGCTATCCGGCACCTGTATCCTAGACCCTACTGTCAACTATGCTGTAGAAGTAATTCCTCCTACAGGTGTTGGAGAAGCTTATGAGGGCTATGTATTTTCGACTGGAACAGCTGATGCGACTTGTATATCTGCAGGTGAGAGTGATGATGTTAGCGGTACGACAGGAATCTCTTCATGTTTGGACTTAACAGATCCGAATTCTGATCATGTGGATGCGGGTATTATGCCTCCATGCGAAACATTAGGTGGAGTAGTATTCGTCGATGAAGATAATAATGGCTGCCAAGATATAGGGGAGACTGCAATGGTAGCAGGTGCAACCGTTAACTTATGGGAATGCGACCCAGTAACAGGCTTGCCAGCAACCAATGTTGCGACTACTACCACAGCGACAGATGGTACTTACCTTTTTGGTGGTACTGATGCGACAACTGGATTATGTAGTCTTGATCCTACTGTGACCTATGCTGTAGAGATTATTCCTCCTACTGGAGTTGGAGAACTTTATGAAGGATATACTTTGTCTACAGGTACAGCAGATGCAACCTGTATTGCTAATGGCGCAAGTGATGACGTGAATGATGTCACTGGTATTTCAGCTTGCTATGACCCGACAGGCACAGATGATGACGAGCATGTAGATGCAGGTATAGCACCGCCTTGTCAGTCCTTAGGAGGAGAAGTTTTTGTTGATACCAATGCAAATGGTTGTCAGGACGCAACTGAGACTACAATGGTAGAAGGCGCAACAGTTAATCTATGGGCGTGTGATCCAGTGACTGGATTGCCTACAAATAATATTTTAACAACGACAACCGGCATTGACGGCTCTTATTCTTTCGGTGGAATAGATCCTATAACTGGTGTATGTGAGTTAGATCCTAGTTTGACCTATGCAGTAGAAATATTGCCTCCTACAGGAGCTGGAGAAGCTTATGAGGGATATGCTCTGACGTCAGGTGTTGCAGATGCATCTTGTATGGCAGCAGGCGAAAGTGATGACGTAATAAGTACATCAGGTATCTCTGGGTGTTTTGACCCTACAGGTGCAGATGATGATGAACATATCGATGCAGGTATAGCACCACCATGTCAGACTATGGGCGGGGAAGTATTTGTTGATATAAATAATAATGGTTGCCAAGACGCAGCTGAGACAACGATGGTTGCAGGTGCTACAGTAAATTTATGGGAATGCGATCCTGTAACTGGATTGCCAGCTAGCAATGTTGCAACAACCACCACAGCAACAGACGGTACTTATACTTTTGGTGGTACGGATGCAGCAACGGGTACCTGTACTTTGGACCCTACCATTACTTACGCTGTGGAAATTATACCGCCGACTGGAGTTGGAGAAACTTATGAAGGGTATACGTTCACAAGTGGCGTACCAGATATGCTATGTGAAATGTCAGGAGAGAGTGATGATGTAAATAGTCTGACAGGTATTTCTGCTTGTTATGACCCAACTGGAGTTGATGATGAGCACATCGATGCTGGTATAACGCCACCATGTGAAACAATAACAGGAGAGGTGTTTATTGATACGAATAACAATGGGTGCCAAGACCCGACTGAACTAACTGCTAATACAGATGTCTTAGTCAATCTATGGGAATGTGATCCTATTACAGGATTACCTTCTAGCTCTATTACGAATACTTTAATTGGTGCTGACGGGTCATATAGTTTTGGTGGCACTGATCCAGTAACAGGTGAATGTCTTTTAGATCCTACGACGACTTATGCAGTTCAAGTAAGTCCGATTAACGGAATGGGAGATACTTATGAAGGATACGTATTCTCATCAGGTATAGCAGATGCAACTTGTATAGCAAACGGTGATAGTGATGATGTAGATGCAACTTCTGGAAATTCTGCTTGTATCGATCCAACTGATCCAACTGGAGATCATGTAGATGCAGGAATTGTACCTCCATGTGAAACGATTGGTGGAGAAGTATTCGTCGATCTTAATGACAATGGCTGTCAAGACGCAACAGAAACGACAATGGTCGCAGGCGCTACTGTTAACCTATGGCAATGTGATCCTGTGACAGGCTTGCCTACGACAAATGTCAGTACGACTATGACTGCGACAGATGGAACCTATACTTTCGGTGGAACAGACGCTATAACAGGATCTTGTGAATTAGATCCTATGTCTACTTATGCAATTGAAATATTGCCACCTACAGCTACGAGTCAGATGTTCGAAGGTTATACACTCTCGGCTGGAACTGCTGACGCTGCCTGCACAACAGCAGGTGAAAGTGATGATGTAAATGGTGCAACAGGAATTTCAACTTGTTATAGTCCAAGTGATCCAACGGCAGATAACATCGATGCAGGTATCGTACCACCAGTACCACCTTGTGAAGTAATAGGGGGTGAAGTATTTGTAGATGCAAATGATAACGGCTGTCAAGATGTAAGCGAAACGACAATGGCCTCTGGCATGACCATTAATATCTGGGCGTGTGATCCAGTAACAGGGTTGCCATCAACTAATGTTGGTACTACAGTTACTGGAACAGATGGCGCTTATACCTTCGGTGGCACAGATCCACTGACTGGTGTATGTGAACTGGATCCAACTGTAACTTATGCAGTTGAGATAGTTGTTCCAAATGGCGTTGGACAAGCTTACGAAGGATATACCTTCTCTTCAGGTACAGCAGATGCAGCCTGTACAACAGCTGGAGAGAGTGATGATGTAAATAATACAACAGGAATTTCAGGCTGCGTGGATCCAAGCGATCCGACAGCTAGTAATATCGATGCAGGTATTGTACCACCAGCGCCACCTTGTGAGACAATAGGCGGTGAGGTATTTGTAGATGCAAATGATAATGGTTGCCAAGATGCGACAGAGACAGTTATGGCCTCAGGCGTAACAGTGAATCTATGGGAATGCGACCCAGTTACTGGTTTGCCTTCTGCTAATGTAGGCACGACAACGACAGGTACAGCTGGAACCTACACATTTGGCGGTACTGATCCATTAACTGGAATCTGTGAGTTGGACCCTACTTTAACTTACTCAATAGAGTTTGCAGTACCTACAGGTGTTGGGCAGACTTACGAAGGATATGGATTGAGTACAGGTACAGCAGATGCAGCTTGTATGACAGGAGGCGAAAGTGATGATGTTAATGAGGTAACTGGCATATCCAGTTGTATAAATCCTACGGATCCTACCAGTGGCCATATAGATGCAGGTATTGTGCCTCCAGCTTGTGCGCAACCAGCTGCACCAACATTGTCAGTTATAAATAATGTTTGTCCAAGTACAACAGGTAGTTTCAATATTGTAACTAATTGCGGTGCTGGAACAACTATAGAATTTTCAACTGACGATGGACTTACGTGGACGGCAACTATGCCAACTTGGTCTGATGCTGTGACCGTTATTGCTAGATGTGTTGATGATACAGATCCGAATTGTATTAGTGCTAATTCAGCAGCTGTTACAGCTCAATTACAAGCATGTTGTGTACAACCATCAGCTCCAAGTCTTTCAGTTTCTAATAATGTTTGTCCTGGGGTAACAGGAACTTTCAATCTGCTTACTGATTGCGGTCTTGGTTCAACTATAGAGTATTCTACAAATGCAGGTGCGACTTGGACGACAACTTTACCAATATGGGCTGATGGCATAACTGTTATTGCTAGATGTGTGGATGATGTAGATCCAACCTGTTTCAGTGGCAATTCAGTATCTGTGACTGCAGCCTTACAGCCTTGTCCTGTTTTTGACCTTGCACTGATGAAAATGCTTAATACGACTTTATCAAGCTCTCCATTAGGACTTGGAGGAACAGCAGTATACGATTTGACAGTATACAACCAGGGGAATGTAGATGCTTATAATGTTTCTGTTAACGACTATATCCCGACGGGTTTAATCTTGGCAGATCCGAATTGGACTGATATAGCTGGCGTTGCGGTAATGAATTCACCGATACCTTTCATAGGTGCTGGTCTGTGGGAAACAGTGACGGTTAGTTTTACAATTGATCCTTTGTTTACTGGAACCACGATTACTAACAATGCTGAGATCGCTGATGCGGATGATGATACAGATCCTAATAATACGCCTCCAACTGATGCTGATAGCGCGCCAGGTACTGAGGATGGTAGTACCACGGATCCTAATGACAATGATACAGGAGCAACTGATGGAAGTGATGATTATGATCCAGCGGTATTAGTGCTTACAGCAACTTGTATGCAGCCTTCATCACCTATCTTAGGTGTGATGAATAATGTATGTCCTGCTACAACTGGTTCATTCACAGTAACTCAAGGTTGTGGTGCAGGTTCGACAATTGAATATACGATAGATGGTGGCTTAACATGGAGTTCCGTATTACCAACATGGGCAGATGGCGTTAGTGTCATGGCACGATGTGTAGATGATGTAGATGCAACTTGTGTAAGTTCTAATTCAGCTGCAGTCACTGCAACCATGCAGGCATGTTGTACGCAACCTTCAGCACCTAGTATTGGAGTTACTAATAATGTATGTCCTAGCACAACAGGTGGATTTACCATAATTACAGATTGTGGAGTGGGTTCTACTTTAGAGTATTCTACAAATGGTGGGACGACTTGGAGTGTGATTATGCCGACCTGGTCTGATGGTATAACGGTTATTGCTAGATGTGTAGACGATGGCGACGCGACTTGTGTTAGTACTGCATCAGCACCAGTTACAGCACAATTGCAAGCGTGTTGTATACAACCTGCAGCACCTCAATTATCAGTGACAAATAATGTCTGTCCGAGTGTAACAGGAACCTTTGGGATAGTATCTAATTGCGGAGCTGGTTCGACGATAGAATATTCGACTAATGGTGGAATGACCTGGAGTAACATACTACCGACTTGGTCAGATGGTGTAACGGTCATAGCCAGATGTGTAGATGATACAGATACGACCTGCTTTAGTGGTAATTCAAATCCTGTTACTGCGGTACTTCAAACCTGTTGTACTGAGCCTGGATGTAGCAATATTACAATAATTCAGAATTGATGAATAAAGTGAGAAAGAACATTAAAGATTTTTCAAGATCAATCAAGCGACCAATGACTATTCTAAATAAAGTAGAATCAGATAAATTAATTAAAATGGATTTCATCAACTTGAATATTGAATTTTCAAAGAGTATCTTATTGAAAGGTTTACTTATGGCCTTTTCTATGGTATTTGTAATGAACCAAGCAGAAGCACAATGTGCTGTAACACCTGATGCGCCTGTGTTAGGAGTAACAAATAATGTGTGTCCTAGTACTACTGGAAGCTTTCAAGTCGTAACAGCTTGTGGTGCTGGTTCTACGATTGAATATTCTATAGATAACGGCACGACTTGGAGTGCGACTTTACCAAACTGGCTCGACGGTGTTTCTGTTGTAGCTAGGTGTGTCGACGACCTCGATCCGACTTGTTTCAGCGAAAGCTCAATACCAGTGACCGCAGAGTTACAGGCTTGTTGTATACAACCTGAAGCTCCTGTATTGTCAGTTACTAATAATATGTGCCCTAGTTTAGAAGGCGTATTTGAACTTGTAACGGATTGTGGCTTAGGGTCTACAGTTGAATATACAACTGACTTTGGTTTAACTTGGACTACCATATTGCCACTATGGTCTGATGGAGTTACTGTTATGGCAAGGTGTGTAGACGATGCTGATTCTGCATGTTTTAGTTCGAGTTCTACAGCAGTTACAGCAGAATTAGTTTCATGCTGTACAGCGCCATTGGCACCAGAGCTAGGCGTAACAAATAATGTGTGTCCTAGTGTAACCGGGACTTTTGATATAATCACAGATTGCGGAGCTGGTTCGACGATCGAATATTCGATTGATGGAGGTGTGACGTGGAGCACGACCATGCCGACTTGGTCAGATGGTGTGACAGTAGAAGCGCGATGTGTTGATGATGCAGATGCGACTTGTGTGAGTGCGAGTTCTGCAGCAGTAACAGCAGAATTAGTTTCATGCTGTACAGCGCCATTGGCGCCAGAGCTAGGTGTAACAAATAATGTGTGTCCTAGTGTAACTGGGACTTTTGATATAATCACAGATTGCGGAGCTGGTTCGACGATCGAATATTCGATTGATGGAGGTGTGACGTGGAGCACGACCATGCCGACTTGGTCAGATGGTGTAACATTAGAAGCGCGATGTGTTGATGATATAGATGCGACTTGCGTGAGTGCGAGTTCAGTAGCAGTGACAGCAGAATTAGTTTCATGTTGTACTCAACCATCAGTTCCTGAACTTGGTGTAGAAAATAATTTTTGTCCTGATCTCTTAGGCAGTTTTGGCTTGCTGACAGATTGTGGTGTTGGTTCAACTATTGAATATACAACTGATGGAGGAGCAACATGGGTAAATACTTTACCTACTTGGGCAGATGGTGTAACTGTGATGGCAAGATGTGTGGATGACGCAGATCCTAATTGTTTCAGTGGAAACTCAGTGCCAGTTGTGGCACTTGCTGAATCGTGTTGTGTAGAACCTTCAGCACCTGTATTGTCAGTAATTGATAACCTTTGTCCAGCAACGACTGGAAGTTTTGATATTATAACTGACTGTGCGGCAGGATCGACTTTAGAATTTTCAGTAGATGGTGGTGTTACCTGGAGTATTGACTTTCCTGAATGGGCAGATGGTCTTACGGTTGTTGGTAGATGTGTGGATGATGTAGATGCGACTTGTGCGAGTGTTAATTCTACAGCAGTTACAGCAACACTACAAGCTTGTTGTGCCCAGCCTACGACACCAGTAGTGGGCGTAACGAATAACGTGTGTCCAAGTACGGTAGGCAGTTTTGATTTGATAACCGATTGTGGTGCAGGTTCTACGATAGAGTATACAACAGATGGCGGTGTGACCTGGAGTGCTATTTTACCGACGTGGTCAGATGGTGTAACCTTAATGGCTAGATGTGTCGATGATGCAGAT
>CALEAC010000191.1 GCA_937944095.1 uncultured Saprospiraceae bacterium | reverse complement strand
AAAAGAACCAGGAAATACTGCTACTTTCATCTTGGACGTATTAACTTTTTGCTAATATATGTACATTGTTGCTATTCCACATTAATAAAGGAAGCACCATGAGTTGCAATTTATCGCAAAGAAGCACTAAATATGATAAAGTTTGTAAGGTCATATTGCTCGGTATTTGCGTGAGTCTCAGTATCATATCATGCAAAGAGGACAGGTTGGGTCCTGACGCTACTCCTGCAGAGAGGGCATATTGGGAAGACTACGAATCACCTGAGCATAAGTGGGGCTACATCAGTCGAGCTGGTAAGATAGCTATTGATCCCATATATGATGATCTAGGAGATATGCGAACGCCATTGATTCCTGCCAATCTAGACGGTCGATGGGGCTGTATAGATTTTAATGGCCAACTTAAAATAGAGCATCGTTACAAGCAGATTATGAGTTTGACTGGATCCAAGGTTATTGCATTGACCTTTGATAATGAATGGTTGCTGACAGATGGAACAGCCTCAGGGACTGACACCTTAGCTGTAGATCGTGTTGTCAAAGTCATGCAAGACAAGATATTGACAGAAAAAGATGGCCTGATGCAGGTCCTAGATGCTTCAGGTAAGCCAGTACTGAAGCAGGACTATGAGAAAATTAAGTTGGCCACAGATGGCTATTATATAGTGAAGGATAAGGGTCTTTATGGACTCTTGGATGAGAATGGAACGACAGTCATAGGAGCTAAGTATACGAAACTGAAACCATCAGAAAAGAAGACTTATATCGCCCGGGAGTCAGACAAAGATTATCTAATCGATCTAGCTGAGGGTAAGGAGTATGGACCTTATGATCGGATCAGAGGCCATCAGGGTTATTCTCTGCTAACCTATACTGGGCAACAATATCAGTTAGTAGATCTAAATACTAAAGCACCAAGGGTAATAACTGTCGAGGCACTAGAACCTGTAGGCGCCGGGTTGTGGAAGTATCGAACAGGTCGTCGCTGGGGCCTGATGGATGCCGAGGGTAGAAAGCTGATCGATGCCCAGTATGATTTGATAAATAGGTATTCTGATGGGCTGGTTGGAGTGAGTAAGGATGACATATGGGGTTATTTAGATACAAGTGGCCAATTGCAAATTCCATTGCAGTACGTATTAATTTGGGATTTCCATGATGGATTGGCGAGAGTTATCGGTGAACGAGGGGTCGGATTTATTGATTCGTCAGGTCATATGGTCATTAATGATATCTTTCTAGAAGTCCGCGATTTTCATAACGATCGAGCTCGGTTCCAAACCTATTAGCGAAGAGAAGTTGACTTGCATTGATTTGAAGTATATTTGCCCAAAATTTTATCGAAATGAATTTTGATCTGATTGTATTAGGAAGTGGACCAGGAGGTTATGTCGCTGCGATAAGAGCGTCACAATTGGGAATGAAGGTCGCTATTGTAGAAAGAGAGAATCTGGGCGGTATCTGCTTGAATTGGGGTTGTATCCCAACCAAGGCACTACTTAAGTCTGCACAGGTATTTAACTATATTACTCATGCAGCGGATTATGGCATTACAGTAGATAAAGCAAAGCCTGATTTCGCGAAGATGATCGGCAGAAGCCGTGATGTCGCAACAGGAATGAGCAAAGGTGTGCAGTTCCTTATGAAAAAGAATAAGATCACAGTTATCGAAGGAGAAGGTAAGCTAGCGAGAGGCAAGAAGGTCATTGTGACTGACAAGGAAGGCAGCCGTAAAGAATATAGCGCTGATCACATTATCGTTGCGACTGGTGCTCGATCTAGATCGCTACCTGGTATCCCTATCGACGGTGAGAAGGTTATCGGCTACCGCAAAGCGATGACGATGCCTAAGATGCCCAAAAGAATGGTCGTCATAGGTGCTGGGGCTATAGGTGTAGAGTTCGCCTACTTCTACAACACAGTTGGTACAGAAGTAACAGTCGTCGAGTACTTAGAGCAGGGTCTCCTGCCTAGAGAAGACAAAGAAGTCTCTAAAGAGCTCAATAAGATCTTCAAGAAAAGCGGTGTCAATGTGATGGGGAATACCGCTGTACAGAAGGTTGATACCTCTGGTAAAACGATCAAAGTAGAAGTCAAGAATCTAAAAAAAGATACAACTGAAATAATCGAATGCGATGTGGTTCTGAGTGCCACAGGAGTTATGCCTAACACAGAAAACATCGGCTTAGATGTACTAGGTGTCAAAATGGATAAAGGCGGTCGAATCCAAGTTGATGAATATTACAAAACGAATGTCGCAGGTATCTATGCGATCGGTGATGTGCTAGATACAGCTGCACTGGCCCATGTAGCAAGTGCGGAGGGCATTACGTGTGTAGAGCGAATTGCTGGTATGAAAGTCCAGCCTATCGATTACGGTAAGATTCCTTCTTGCACCTATTGTTCTCCAGAAGTCGCAAGTGTCGGGATGACTGAGGCGATGGCCAAGGAAGCTGGACATGAAATAAAGATAGGTAAGTTCCCATTCTCAGCCTCTGGTAAGGCCAGTGCTGCTGGTGTAAAAGAAGGCTTCGTAAAGGTGATATATGGTGCGAAGTATGGGGAGTTACTCGGCGCGCATATGATCGGCAGTAACGTCACAGAAATGATAGCAGAGATCGTCACAGCGATGAACCTAGAAACGACTGGTCATGAAGTACTGAAGGCAATACATCCGCATCCGACGATGAGTGAGGCGGTAATGGAAGCAACTGCTGCTGCTTATGGCGAAGTCATACATCTATAACAGCGGATCACGGATTTAGAGGATTATCGGGATTACACTGATTAGATTCTGATGTGGGAAGGCGGATCACGGATTTAGGGGATTATCTTGATTACACGGATTAATGTCGTGTCGTTATTATGATTTTTTGTATTCCAAACAATTCTCTGACCTCAAAAAAAAACGATTCTCTAACCCACTAAAAAATCCGTGTCCTCCGTCAAATCCCTATAAATCCGTGATCCGAAAAGAAAGAACAGCAGAATCACCGATTTAGAAGATTACTAGGATTACACGGATTAATGTCGTGTCGTTAATATGATTTCCTGTCTTCCAAACAATTCTCTGACCTCACAAAAAAATCCGTGTCCTCCGTCAAATCCCTATAAATCCGTGATCAGAAAGGAAAGAACAGCAGGATCACGGATTTAGAGGATTATCGGGATTACACTGATTAAAGGTTTCTCGATTATAAAGGACTTCTTCTATTCTAAAAGATCTCTGACCCACTAAAAAATCCGTACCATCCGTCAAATCCCTAAAAATCCGTGATCGAAAAGAGTTACTGTGCGACTACCCCTTCACAAACTTCCGCACTGTCCGCTTATCCTGAGACCTGAGTTCTAGGAAATACACGCCGGCCGTGAGGTCTAAGACATCGATACTCTGACGGCTGACACTAGGCAGACTACCAGACGATATCTTTCTACCATGTAAGTCATAGATGAGGTAGCTATCGATTAAAGTCGCGTGATTAGTACCTATTAGTAGAATATCTGTCACTGGATTAGGAGATAGAGTGATATCCAACTCTAAGGATAGGTGCAGCGTATTCGATATTAAGGAATCACAGGGGGAGTTATCAGGCTCAGGTCCGTACCAGGGGATGTTAGGAACAGAAGGGCCATTCCATGCCGGAATATCACCAGCGGGAAATTGTATGCCTCTCTGTTCTAAGTTACAGGCTAATCCAGGCATGTTAGGCTCATGTATGACATGCAGGCTATTGGTGGTTACCCAGCTTGTGATGTAGATCTTCCCATCAGGTGCAAGCATCGATTGATGGAAAATAGTTGATTGTGGATCTGAGGTCCCATCCCAGATACCTACCAACTTTCTCGAATTTTCTATTATGTCAGCTGCTAGGTCATATTGATATAGGTGTTCTCTTGCTGAGACGTATAGGTATCTAGAGTTGGGAGAGATTGCAGTGCCGGACTGAATCGTGACAGTAGAGTCAGGTGTCGGCATCATTTCCCTGAATCTTATAGCACCAGTCATATTATCATAGTCGTAGACATGGATGCCATTCTGGGGATTATATCTTACATAGGTCGATCCATCAGGAGAGAAGCAAGATGAACCACTTCCAGAATCATTCCATGCGATACCAGTACAGTACTGGATAGGTTCTTGGAAACCATTTTCGTTTAATAGAATAGAATATAAGCAGTTAGTGGAATGTTTCATGACAGTCACCCACCAGTCTCTGCCATTGGCATGACGGGTAGCCGAGACATTGGTCGTGTATAAGGTGTCTAGTACAATAGGTTGATACTTGTCGGCGACGATTCCGAGGCCTTGGTTTCCATTCATATCGACGACGGAATACTGTAGTGAGGAAGCAGCATTTAATCTAGGGACGTCAATTTCGGGATTCCACTCAAAGTTAATAAAGTAGTATTCGTTCGTGCTACAAGGGACAGGCAAGACGATTGCTCCAAAAATGAGTGATGCAGTATTTTCGGGACATCCAAATATTTGCTCATTGGGCAGGATCTCTTCACTGTTAGGCATCAGTCTATGTTCTCTGTCCCAGATGGCACAGCCACTAGAGTAGAAGAGCAATGCCCCATTCTTATCAGACATACTCACATTAGTAGGGCCTCCCATATCTGCTTCCTTAGCAATGAAAGTCAGCTCTGGGGGAGCAGCTTTAAAGTTCATAATAGTCCCTGCTTCAAAATCAGTATTACTCTTGCCAAGTACCCAGACGTTACCATGCTTGCTTTGGGCAATAACACTCGTCGAATAACAAACGAGAGTGAGTAGTACAAAACAGAATAAGGTCTTAGTTTGATACATAGAATTAAGATACGTAATCTCGGTGAACAAACAACGAAGAATCACGGATTTAGAGGATTATCGTGATTACATGGATTAATGTCGTGTCGTTAATATGATCTCCTGTATTCCAAACAATTCTCCGAACCACTAAAAAATCCGTGCCATCCCCATAATCCCTATAAATCCGTGATCCAAAAGGAGACGAGGGAGGATTAATGATTCAAGGTAATAT
>CALEAC010000190.1 GCA_937944095.1 uncultured Saprospiraceae bacterium | reverse complement strand
ATATGGTCAATGGACAATCGAAGTAGAACATTCTAGATCTTTTACAGATCTAATCAGTGAAGACTTTATAATCGATGCCGGAGGTAAACACACAGGGCTCGGTGTCCATCTAGGCTACAGTCTTTTCCTCTAAGCTCAAGATCAGAAAATACAGCTCTCTATAAAACAGCTAAGGCCTACAACACAAGTGTAGGCCTTAGTTATTATTCTTTATTACTGTGGGTCTATACGACCAATCCGGTGTATAATTTAGTTCTGGAAGATAACCTCTTCCTCTACTGCAGAGTCTGCCCACGGTGTCCCATCACAGTCTAACAAATCATCTGGCCCTGCTAATTCGCAAAGTAAACCACAGTCCTCTGTCCAGATCTCGATGGTCTTATCCGGCTGGCAGACGCCCCAATTAAAGCAATAGACCGTTTCTGCTCTAAAAGAAAATCGAACAAGATTTCCTCCAGTCGAGCTTGCTGTACTAGCGCAGGCCTCAGATCTGAAACTCGTTAGCTTATCGTCCACACATGTGGGTAATTCCTCATCACCACAAGCTGTCAATAATAAAGTACAGCCAAGAAAAAGATAAAGTAATTGTTTCATCACTTAGAATTTAGTTGTCAGAAAATGGCTCATCCATAACCTCATCAGAATATGGTCGACGATTACGCCACCATAAGATACCCAGTGTACTAACAAGTAGATATGGCAAACTAAGCATATATAGAATACCTCTATTCAGTCCAGCACCAGCAGTACCACCGTCTTTGAGATTAGATTCTGCAGACATACGACACATCGGACACTGAGCGACTAAGTCACTCGTACCTAGTATAATAAGTACGATGACGCCAATGGTCAGTACAATAAATTTTGAATGAGTATTCATTAGGCTCAAATTTAGATCATATAGATGAATCAATGGAAACTGTAACAGGGTCTTAACATCAAATACACCACAGGGCCAGTGATCATGACATATAACCAAATCGGATATACCCATCGTGCTAGCTTTCGGTGTCTCTCGACAGCCATCGTAAAGCCTCGATTAAAAGTCAATAAGATGAATGGCAAAGAAAGGCCTGCTAGTATGATGTGTGTGATAAGTATGAAAAAGTATAGATATCTGATACTGCCTTCGCCACAGTATTTTGTTTCTGGTGTTGTGAAGTGATAGACAACGTAGGATAATAGAAAAAAGAAAGAACAGATCATCGCCCCGAAGATCATATTCCGATGCATAGAGATATTCTTCTTTTTGATAAAGACGAGAGCCATGACTAGAAAGAGCGACCCGATGGTATTAACAATTGCATGAAAGCCTGGCATCCAATTGGTATCAAAATCAACATGCACGCGCTCAGCTGGCCGCATCAATATGACCAAGGCAATGACCACGACTGAAAGCACATAGGCAATCCGGTCTAGGGTTTTGAGCAATTGAGGTTCCGCTGGCTTCATTTTCGCTCGCTCTTCATTTTGATATCGATCGGCTTTTTCTTAGGAAGAATCAGCGCTATGTCTTCCACTAACTGACTGTACATGAGGTTCTCAGTTTGCTTATAAGCTCTCCTGACTTGCATCCCTGTATCAATCAATAGATAGTCATGATTGGCATAAGTCGAATTCTCTAGGACTGCCAGGCCTCTTATAGACGTTAGATCCATCCACTGAAAAGTATGCCCATCTTTGTATTGATCTATAATAACTTCGTCTTTGGGTACAGGGTCTCCAGAAATCTTAAGCACTGTCGTCCTTTGATTAAAGATGGCCGCAACATCCTGGCCTGCCGCACTAAGATGCTCTATGATTTTTGTCTTTGCTGCTAATTCGCCGCGCTTCATCTTACGCCACTCTAGACCAGAATCCAAAAAATACCATGAACCCAGAGGTGCTATGATCAGTACCGAAAATAAAACTACAGCTTTCAAGTATTTCTTCATATCAATAAAAATGGGCCAACTAGTGGCCCATCGATTATATTATTATTAATGATCTGTCGTGATCTTTTTAGTCATATTCACTCTAGGTGTCACGATGGTCTCTATTGTTTCAGAGTTCTTATCCTTGATGAGCGTTCTCCTATTTTTCCAGTCATTGCCCTCATAGAAAAAAGCGATTACTGCCCATATAAGTAAGCCTGTAGGTAGCAAGACGGTTTTGACGAGACCTGGCATTTCGTATTTCATATGCATGAATTCGTATACGATCAGATAGGCTTTGACGAGACTCATGACGATCATCGCTAAAGCCATGATTGCGCCGTTGATGTGAAACCCCTCTACGATATACCCTTTACCCAGTAGTGCAAAGAGGACTTCGAATATTGTAATAACAGCAAGTATCGTGATGACCTTATATGCTACTTTCTTTGATTTTTCGTAAGAATGACCCATTTATCTTATTCTAATAGTTATTCATAATAATTGATCCAGCAACGCCTATATAAGGTAAAATACGAGGAATACAAACACCCACACGAGATCGACAAAGTGCCAGTATAATCCAATTTTTTCTACCATCTCATAGCCATTACGTCTCTCGACATAGAGACCTGTTGCTGCATTGACACAAATGATAATCAGAAAAATCACACCAGATAGAACGTGGAAGCCATGAAAGCCCGTAATAAAAAAGAACAAAGCGCCGAAAGCTTTAGGACCAAAAGCCTGCTGCTTAATCAAAGGCTTGCCGTCATCTCCATTAACCTTATTACCCTCTGCATCCGTCACCTGATAAGGTAAATTACCCCAGTGGCCATCATGCTTATGTATTAGATATGAATCACCAGGCACAAAAGTATCTCCTGCTTTGATATCATGTCCATCACCTTCTAAGTAGGTCCCATATTCTGTATGAGCGCTGAAAGGATTCTGTGTGACACTGACATGCTCACCCTTAATCAGGGTTGTCCACTCCCAAGCTTGTGAACCTAAGAAGGCCATGCCACCGATGATGGTTAAGACCATCCAGAACACGACACCGTTTTTATTTTCCTGATGGCCTTCTTGTACTGCTCTAACCATTGTGAATGAACTAGCAAGTAAGATGAAAGTCATCACTGTCACAAACAATAAGGGCTTGTGATGGATGCCGCCTGGAAAAGCACTGAAAACAAAATCAGGTACTGGCCAAGTCGGGCTACTCATCCTCAATGTGCCATATGCAATCAAGAATCCAGCAAATGTGAAGGCATCTGATAGCAAGAAATACCACATCATAAGCTTGCCATAGCTGATCTTGAATGGTTGCTTACCACCTGACCATAACTGCTCGTCGGTTTCTGAATGATGGGCTACAGTATCTGCCATATTCCCTTATTATTTTACTATTAATAAAAATGCCAATAAATAAATCCAAAGCACATCCACAAAATGCCAATAATGTAACACAAGCCGAAAACGCACTTGTCGCTTAACTGTTGGCTGATAAGGCAGTGTGAATGCATTAATAATCGCCACGATGATACAGGCCAAACCTCCCAGAATGTGGAGGGCATGCAATCCAGTGATTAGATATAAAAAAGAACCACTTACATTCAATTTGAGATCTACGCCCATATTAAATAAAGCATTCCAGCCATAATATTGTAATACCACAAAGATAGATCCTAAGACCAATGCAATCGGTAGAAAAATCTTGTAGCCTCGTTCGTTATTTCCAATGAAACTTCTATAGGAATAATGCAACGCTATACTGCTCAATAATAATGCTGCTGTACTAAAATAAAAGTAAGTCGGTAAGTTAAACTCTAACCAATCACCCGCAGCATGACGGACGATATAGGCACTGGTAAGTGCCCCGAACATCATGAGGATACTCGCAAAGGAAACATACAACGCAAACATATGCGGGTGTATTCTGTTCCTAGCCATTAGTGGGTTTATGCTCGTACTATTCATACTATCCTATTAGGTAAAGCATTAATACAACCGGTAAATAAATGAATGAGCTGAACATCAGACCTAAGGCTGTTTTTCTACTAGGACTAAATTGTAACCGCAAACTCATGACCGTATAGAATACAGCACATAACAAAATCCCAATTAGCGCAATCATATGCGTCTCGAGACCAGAGTAATAAGCCCATAATACAGTAGGTATCGTTAATACACTGTAGACTGCAGAATATAATCCAAGGTTACTATCTATAGAGCCATCCTCTGATCGTGGTAATAACTTATACCCTGCTCGATCATAATCATCAAAGGATACATAAGCTATTGCCCAGAAATGAGGAAACTGCCATAAGAATTGTACGAGGAACAACGTCATCCCTAGTACGGTTATCTGGCCTTCCATAGCAACCACACCAATCAAAACTGGTAAAGCACCAGGTATAGCGCCTACGGCCACAGAGATAGTCGAAAATCTCTTAAGTGGCGTGTAGACAAATGCATATATCATAAACGATAACATACCTATGAAGGCTGTTAGCGGATTTATCATAGCTAGACAGATAACACCTCCCACAAGTATAAGGCCACTGAATAGAACGGCTTCAGAAGTCCTTAACCTACCAGCAGGTAAGGGTCTATCCTTAGTTCTATCCATCATTTTATCGAAGTCCTGTTCTAAGACTTGATTGATGCCGTTAGCTGCTCCAGAAAGAGCAAAGCCACCAAGACCTAATAATGCCAAGGTCGTCCAATCAAATGAACTGCCAGCAGCAATAAGATAAGCTATCATAGAAGTAAAGACCACCATCAGTGTCAGCTTGAACTTAACCAATAGCTGGTAGTCCTGAATCTTAGTGTATTCAGCTGTCTCTATATTTTGTGTCAGTACTTTACTCAAAGCTTAAGTGCCTTTAGATATATCTTATTGTGTTAGTGTGAATCGCCTTCTACCTCACCTTCGGCCAATGGCATCACTTGAGGTATGTATTCTTTGCCATCTTTTCCGTAATCATAAGCCCATCTGTGAACAGCTGGAATCTTACCTGGCCAGTTACCATGACCTGTATCTATAGGTGTCGTCCACTCTAGTGTGTTAGCACCATACGGATTCTTAGTTGTCATGCGCTTCCCTTTGAAGATACTATAGAAGAAGTTGATGACCATGAGTATCTGAGCAGAGAACACAACAATCGCTGCGATTGTGATAAACTCATTCATCGGACCGAAGTGCTTAAATGCATCAAAGGTGTCGAAGCTGTAATAACGTCTAGGCACACCTGCCATTCCAAGATAGTGCATCGGCCAGAATATAGCGTAGGCCCCTATAATAGTGACCCAGAAATGTATTTTCCCAAGTGTCTCATTCATGAATCTGCCAAACATCTTAGGGAACCAATGATAGACACCGGCATACATCCCAAAGAAGGCTGCAATACCCATAACAATATGGAAGTGAGCGACAACAAAATAAGTATCATGTAACTGTATATCAATCGCTGAGTTACCTAAGAAGATTCCTGTCAATCCACCTGAGATGAACATCGAAACGAAACCTATAGAGAATAACATCGCGGTACAGAATCTGAGATTGCCACCATATAGTGTCGTGATCCAATTAAACACCTTGATGGCCGATGGAACGGCTATGATAAGTGTAAAAATCACGAAGAAATTAGACAAGAACGGATTAACACCAGACATGAACATGTGATGTGCCCATACAATGAATGATAAGAAGCCAATTCCTAGTATAGAGTAGACCATCGCTTTGTAACCAAAAATCGGCTTTCGCGCATGCACAGAAAGTACTTCTGATACAATACCCATCGCTGGTAGGATAATAATGTATACCTCTGGGTGTCCTAAGAACCAGAACAAATGCTGATAGAGTATTGGACTACCGCCAACACGATCTAAAGCTTGCCCATCTATGAAAATCTCACTCAGAAAGAAACTGGTACCCAGACCTCTATCGAAAATCAACATAAAGAAACCTGAGGCTAATACGGGGAACGATAATAGCCCAAGTATTGCTGTCACAAAGAAAGCCCATATGGTCAAAGGCATACGGAACATACCCATCCCCTTAGTTCTAAGGTTAAGTACTGTTGTAATATAATTGATACCTCCTAGAAGTACTGAAACCACGAATAACGTCAAACTAACCAGCCAGAGAGTCATACCAGTACCTGAGCCAGTCGAGGCTTGTGGTAAGGCACTGAGAGGTGGATAACCTGTCCAGCCACCAGAGAAAGGCCCTGTGCTCAAAAATAGTGAGTAGAACATCACACAACTCGCCATAAAGAAAAACCAGTAAGACAACATATTGAGAAAGGGCGAAGCCATATCTCGAGCACCCACCTGAAGTGGAATAAGTAGATTACTAAAAGTCCCACTTAAGCCCGCTGTCAATACAAAAAAGACCAGTATCGTACCGTGCATGGTCACTAGGGCATAATAGAACTCTGGTGACAGCTGGCCTATCCCATCGTTAGAGATAATCCACTTTCCGAGCAGTGGCTTTATCCACTGGAGGTCAGCCTCCGGAAATCCAAGTTGCAATCTGAATATAATAGACATCCCAGCACCGATAATCGCCCAGAAAATTCCTGTTATGAGGAACTGCCTAGCAATGATCTTGTGATCCATACTAAAGATATAGTGCCCTATGAATCCCGATTGGTACTTATCACCATCATGATGATCGTGAAAGTGGTCGTCGAGACCTTGCTCTTCTATAAGTATATCTATAGGGTCACTTGGTTTTACATGTACGTGTGCCATCTTATATTATTTAGCTAGGATCTTTAATTCTGTTCTTCTATTCTGCTGTCTTCCTTCAGCTGTTTCATTATCAGCTACCGGGTTATTCTCTCCGTATCCCTTAGAAGTCATACTACTGGTAGGAACACCTCTTGCACTCAAAAAGTTGAGTACTGAGGTCGCTCTTGCTTCCGATAAGGACATATTTCCAGCGTCATCTCCTTGACTATCCGTGTGGCCACCTAGCTCCACCTTGAGATTAGGTGTTTTCTTCATTAATCCTGATAGTGTTTTGAGCTCATGCTCGGATATATCTTTAAGGACGGCGGATCCAGTTTCGAAAAATACATTTTTCAAATTGATAATGCCATCACCTTCGTCAGTGAGCTCTGATGAGAATTCGGTTTCTAATTCTCTATCTCTACTCAGAATCTCGACGTCTAATAATTGACCTCTGAATGGATCCTCATCTGTATTTCTAATATTGCTCATATAATATGAGTTCTGTTCCGATAACCACTTCTCGTATTCGTCTTGTTCTACAATCTCTACAATACGTCTCATACTGTAATGACCTTTTCCACATAACTCAGCACAAGCCAACTCAAACTGGAAATCTTCCCATCTTAGCTTACTGTCTGGATCTGTTGGGTCAGCGGGTTGTTGGTATTCAGGATAGTCTCTTAGACCTTCCCTATACTCCGCTGTAGTCTTAGTTGGTGTAAAGATGAAGTAAGTCGGTAGTCCTGGTACCGCATCCATTTTGACTCTGAAATGAGGTAAGTAAAAGTTATGCAAAACATCCTTCGCCGTAATTCTTACTCTGACTTTCTTATTAACAGGTAAGACAATCTTGTCTGGATGAAAGTCATCTATATTCTTAATATCTGTCCAGTCCTGACCCAGTGGATTGCTTCCTGGATCAATTTTCATGTAATCTCTTGTACCTAACTTTCCATCTGGACCAGG
>CALEAC010000189.1 GCA_937944095.1 uncultured Saprospiraceae bacterium | reverse complement strand
ATGGCGAAATCCGCATCGCCAAAGAGTATTATTCTGCCACTTGCATCCGTATCAATATCAGCACCTTCGAATAGCGCGCCGATCGTCTGAGGGCCTGCAGGGAAATCTGATTTTCGCCATTTCTTTTGTATGTCAAAGCTGATAGGTGGATTTTGTAAGCGGCTACTACTAGAAGTGGATACAAGTGGGGTCATGGTCCAATTTCCAGTATTTTCTATAGAACTGGCAAATGGAAAATTAATTTGGTCAAGGCCTGTCGTGATTGGATGATCCCCGAAAGCAGCAATAGATGGAAAGTATGGAAACTGAACCTGTGACTGGAAGGAGAAGAATCCTTGCTTTTGTTGGACACCAATAGTGCCACATTGTGCATCGAGGACAAAGTTTTTATTCAGTCTAATACCTTTAGTCAATAACCATTCTGGAATACCTGTGTTCATAACAGTGCCTTGCACTGATTGGAAGTCCCCGTTTACTGCATTAATTGCGAGACAGAGGTTACCGCCTTGAGCTAGATAGTCATTGAATTTCTGGAATCGTTCTATGCCGATAGAGTCCTGTGGTCTCACCATCACGACAGTCTTCATATGAGCTGGTATGGATTCTGGACTAGCGAGGTCGACGGGTTGTATATCGTATAACACACTTAATTCTTGATAGACTTCTGCTAGTTCTTGTGCAGCCAGTTCGCCATTACCAGTTGTTATGCCTATGACTGGCTTAACGGCCACAGCAATTTTTTTGACCGCAGTGGTTAGTTGATATTCCATCGGCCCCTCGGGTTGTATGAATGGGAGTATTTCTTGGCCAGATGCGCCTTGAACTATGGCACCCATAAAGGCTTGTTTTTGGACGACCTCATCTTTGTCACGAACATTGATAAGTAGCGGCTGTATACCATTTTGAGCTGCTTCTTGTTTCATCGCTTCGTCGACGTTGGGGTCTTTGAATTCGAAGTTGATCATGCCACCAGATCGCCGATTGTATTCCTTTAGTAAGTCCTTGAAGTCATTCAGGGTCTTGGCATATTGAGGTGGTAAGTCACCAGTGAAATAGGAGGTCACCGTAATCGGCTCTTCGATTGTATTGAGGATGTTTTTTGTCGCTTTGCTGAGTGTATAAGTCTTGTCTTTCGTTGTATCTATTCTGAAGAAAAACTCATGAGAAAGAAAATTGACAACCAGGATGATACCGAGGATTAATAAGATGGAAATAGTACTTTTCTTCATGGCTTAGTTTCTTTTGGAGATGATATACTCAGATAAGAAGATGCCGAGCAGTGTGATCGTCAAGAAATAGATGAGGTCCTTAGAATCGATGACGCCTCTCGAAATGCTATCGAAATGATTGCTTAGACTTAGTGAATTAAATAATTCTGAGATGAACCCACTGCCACTAGAGCCAATTATGCCGAATAGAAAATGAAAGCATATCCCAATGAGTAAGGCTAGAAGAAATGCGACAATTTGATTACTAGTTAGACTACTTGCAAAAAGACCAATACCGATATAGGCAGCACTTAAGAGTAGCAAACCTAAGTAACCACTTAAAGTAGCTCCATGATCAAAATTTCCCAAGCCACTGACTGTAATGTAATATGGAATCGTAAAGGCTAAGGCAATAACAACCATCAGCAATGCAGCTAAGAACTTACCTAATACGACTTGCCGATTAGAGACGGCTTTGGTTAAGAGTAATTCTATAGTTCCTGATCGTTTTTCTTCTGCAAGTAATCTCATCGTAATCGCTGGGATAAAAAAGAAGAGTGTCCAATTAGCGATGCTAAAAAAAACCTTTAGGTCAGCTTGTTTCCTGAAAAAGATATCACCATTGCCAATTAGCCAGGTAAAAAAACCTGTAAAGCCTAGAAACGAGATTAATAGTATATAAGCCACTAGAGAGTTAAAAAAAGATCCTAATTCTCTTTTGGCGATAGTCCATGTTGGGTTCATGCCTTTTGGTTTGTTTTATGCTTAATTAATAGTCAGTTCACGGAATATATCCTCAAGTTTGGTTTCGAAAGGAATCATCTCATACAGAACCCAGTTATTACGAGCACATAACCGGAAGACTTCCTCATTAGATTGGAGGTCTATCTGGCTTTCTATCTCGTATCGCCCTTCATCGATATTGATCGGTGACACGGCTGCAACACTTGGTAAGGATGTAAGTGCCGTATATATTTTTTCACTGTCGTTACCGGCTATTTTGACTTTCAGTATCTGACTGCCCTGAGCTGTTTTTCTGAGCGTGTCAGCAGTGCCATCTGCAACGATACGACCTTTGTTGATTATAAGTATTCTGTCACAAGTGGCTTCTACTTCTGGGAGTATATGTGTGCTGAGTATTACAGTTTTGGAGCTGCCTAGCGTCTTGATAAGTTCTCTGATCTCGACAATCTGATTAGGATCCAGGCCAGTTGTGGGTTCATCTAGAATTAATATTTCAGGGTCGTGTATCATAGCTTGAGCGAGACCCACGCGCTGACGATAGCCTTTTGATAACTCAGAGATCTTTTTGTGCTTTTCGTCGTTCAGACCGCACATGACTATCATCTGTCTAAGCCGCTCAGGGATACTTTTTTTTGGCATGCCTTGTAATGCTGCGACGAATTCTAAGTAATCCATGACGCCCATGTCTAGGTAGAGTGGGTTGTGTTCTGGTAAGTAGCCGATATTCCGTTTTCGATCATGTTCTAGGATGGATTCACCATTGATATATATCTGTCCTTCGTCCTTGTCGAGGTATTGGGTAATCATTTTCATTGTCGTCGATTTACCTGCCCCATTAGGACCTAAGAAACCTAGGATTTCTCCTGTCTTGACTTCAAATGAGATGTTGTCTACTGCTCGTTGTGCGCCATACTTTTTAGTAAGACCCTCGATTTTAATGTTCATGCGGTTTGTGAATTTGATTTCAGTGTATTCAGACTACACAGGCACAGTTCAGGAAATCATTAGATGATGAAAAGGCAGAACAAATTTATAAAATTCATTAATTTGTATAGATCAGGAATAACACAAAATTAACATTTCATCATGGGTAAGTTGATCACAATTGTCGGCATCATATTGGTTCTTGTCGGCCTCTTGTATACATATTGTCCTCAGACAGTAAATTGGTTCGGACGATTACCAGGAGATATAAGGATCGAGAAGGGGCATTCAGGCTTTTACTTTCCGATTACGTCCATGATTTTATTGAGCATCATGTTCTCAATAGGTATGAGGCTACTTAGATACTTCAGTTAGTAACATAAAAAAAAGAAGCTATCCTAGGACAGCCTCTCTTTATCGAACCAGTATGAAAAAACTACTCTTTACACCTTTGAGACGCAAGTATTTTCGAAAAGTAATGGTTTGTAAAAGTTAAATAGTTGTCATTTGGGCTGACTAGCCTAGAAAGTTTATGAGGATACCTGCAGCGACAGCAGAACCTATGACACCACTGATGTTGCTTGACATGGCATATTGCAGAAGATGATTTGTTGGGTCCTCCTTTAGGGCAAGCTCATTGGCGACCCTAGAGGCCATTGGAACAGCACTCAGCCCCGTAGCCCCTATCAGTGGATTAATCTTCTTCTTACTGAATAGATTATGAATCTTAGCAGCTAGTATGCCGCCTAGTATAGAGAAGGCAAAGGCAATAAACCCACCTAGTATAATCATCAGGGTCTGCGTATTCAGAAAGGTATGTGAGGTCATTGTAGCACCTACAGTTAGTCCTAAGAAGATAGTTGCCGTATTCATAATAGTAGAAGAAGCCGCCTCAAATAGTCGATTGGTATCTGTACCAATTTCCTTCACTAGATTTCCAAATAATAACATCCCTACGAGAGGTGTCGAAGAGGGTATAAGAATAGACACAATAATCACCAAGCATATAGGGAATAGGATCTTAACTAACTTGAGATTCTTGATAGTGTGCTTAGGCGGAAAGAGTCTATCCTGCTCTTTCATATTAATGGCTAACTCTTTCTTAGTTACAGTGAATCGTACGACTAAGGGAATGATTACCGGAACCAAAGCCATATATGAATAGGCAGCAATCGCAATAGGACCGAGTAGATGAGGCGCTAGCTTAATCGAGGTATAGATTGCTGTCGGGCCGTCTGCACCACCTATAATTCCTAGAGCACCAGCTTCTTGGGGTGTAAACCCAAAAAAGATAGCTGCAATGAGGACGGTGAATATGCCTAACTGAGCCGCTGCACCGAAGAAGGCAAGCTTCTGATTCCTCAGCAAAGGTCCAAAATCTGTCATCGCGCCCACACCCATAAAAATTAAGGGTGGTAGTAAGCCAGTTTTTATAAGGAGGTAATAGAGCATATTCATGATCCCATGAACCTCAGCTATCTGGGTGATGGTCATTTTCTTAATGAGTGGATCCATTTCGACTGTTGTTACAGCCATGTTGCCCCCCGGAAAATTAGCCAATAGCACGCCGAAACCTATCGGGACTAATAAGAGAGGCTCATATTTTTTGAAAATCCCTAGATAGAGTAGTAAGACCGCTATAACTATCATCAATATCGACCATGGATCAGCAGCTAGCTGTCCAAAGGCAGTCATGTCATATATCTTCTGGAGTATGTCCACTGTTATTAGGTCAGACTATTTTTATCAATGGACTATCTTCTTCTATATCCTCACCATGTTGCACCATAATCTCAGCTATCGTTCCTGCATGTGAGCTGGTAATGGCATTAATCACTTTCATGGATTCCACATAGGCGACGGTATCACCTACCTTAACCTTATCTCCTACTTGTACAGCTTTTTCTCCCGATGTCTTAGTAAGAAAAAACTTACCTTCTAGTGGTGAAGTCACATAATTTCCCGGTGAATCGGAGGTGATAACGGCAGCGGCCGCTCCAGTCGTATTACTTGTTCCCGAAGCTGCTGGTTCTCCTGGATAGGCGATATCTACTTGGTATTTTTCGCCATCTACAGTGACGACCATGGACTTAGGCTGTAATGCTCCAGCACCTACTGGAATAGGAAGTGTAGCCGGTATAGCACTCTTGCCTCCAGCACCTGCTGCAGATTTTCTCTTAGCAAGATCAGCTTGGAAGTTTTCTTTTGCCTTTCCAGATTTGAAGTCTTCATATTGAGGTGGATGCATCGCATATTCGAACAGTTCTTCTTCGTCTGGTCCGACATCCCAATTTTTCTCCTTCATTTTTGCCCTGTACTCAGCGAGTACGTCAGGATATAAGTCCTGTGGGTCATCCGTAAAGAATTCTCTTCCTTGTTGCTTAGCCATAGCAATAAGTTGAGGGTCTAACGCACCAGGTAACTGTCCAGAGGTACCGAGCATCATACCCCAAGTGTTCTCATCTATCATAGAGAATCGCTCCTTACCTTTGATTGTCTGTATGACATTCATCAAGGATAGATTCTTCACATACTGACTGAATGGTGTAACAAGTGGCGGGTAACCGACCTTAGGCCAAGTATGCTCGACCTCTTCGAATAGTTTTATCAATAAGTCATCCTGACTGATGGCCGGTTTGTTATTCTTCGTTAACCACTTATTGATGCTCTTGAGATTTTTCTCTAAGTCTGCCATGAGACTGCCCATCATGCCACCAGGCAATCCTGGTCTGATGAGTAGGGAATTCATATAACGATTCTTCTGATTGATATAGTAGCCTAGACTTTCATCGATAAAACCTTGGGTAAGTCTTCTGACCTCCATGTAGGCATCCATATTGATGTCTTTTAGTTGGAAGCCAGCATCCCTAAGCATTTCATGAACGGTTAATAAATCTGCATGCCCAGTACCCCAGGATAGAGGTTCCATTCCTACATCGATGTAGTCGACACCTGCTCTAGCTGCCTCTAATGCAGAAACAACAGAAAAACCAGTGGTAGAGTGACCATGATAGGTTATAGGAATATCTGGATGGTTTTCTTTTATACCCTTGATCATAAGGCCTATAGATACTGGTCGACCGATGCCTGCCATATCTTTGATACATATTTCCTGAGCACCTAGCTCTATGTATTGTGTCGCAAGCTTAGTGTAATAGTCTACTGTATGGATAGGGGAGTAGGTGATACTCATTGCACCTTGCGCGATCATGCCACCTTCCTGTGCATATTCGAAGGAAAGCTTGAGATTCCTCGGGTTATTCAGACCGTCAAAGGTCCTAGAGATATCTGTGCCTTGGATTTTCTTGAGCTTAAACATCATGCGCCTCAGATCTCGAGATACAGGACTCATTCTAATACCATTAAGCCCTCTTTCCAACATATGAGTTTGGATTCCGGCATCATTGAACGGTTGCGTCCACTTTCTGACACTGATATTAGGGTTTTCCCCTCTTAGCAGATTAATCTGTTCGAAACCTCCACCATTCGTTTCGACTCTATCGAAACAACCCATGCTGATTATTGGATCAGCAACCTTGAGTAATTCGTCGACACTCGGCATATACTTCCCAGAGGATTGCCACATGTCTCGATATACCAAACCGAGTTTTATTTCCTTTTTCATCTTGTTTCAGCTTAGACTAGGCTAGTTAAAGTTTTTTTATGGACCTGACTACACCTTGTTGTGCAGATACATTATTGACAATGGCAGTAATGATAGCAATTTTCTTGCTAGATACCTTTCTAGTAATTGGTCGACCACCTTGTTTCTTGGGCGTCACCACTTCAGGACTATACTTATTGACAATGTATATTAATGTCCTACCTAGAAGTACTACAACACCCAGTACAAAGAATACTGTAACCATGCCCACTAAGAGCAATTGTAACGCAAGACTGATGTTTTCTGCCATGAAAGCGCATGTAAATGACCTTAAAACCAATAAAATTAGGGAATTTTGGCTGACTCATATGTATATGATGATAGAGTATGTAAAATAAAGAACTGAGTATTATGATCACAAAAGTGTTCAAGTTTGGCGGAGCGGCAATATCGACACCCACTCTTATTGCAAATGTTAGAGATATAATAGTCTCTCACTCAAGTAGCAAATTGGTGGTGATTATCTCAGCTATGGGCAGGACGACTAAGGCTTTGGATATTGTATTTAGTAAATATCTAAAGGACAAAGAACATGGGCTTAAACTGCTCGACCAAGTGGTCGATGATCATGCAGCTGTGGCGATATCATTAGGTCTGGATGAGTCTAAATACAGAACAGCGATAGAGAGATTTATTATAGAGAACTTATCTGCAGTAGAAGGAAGTCGGAATGAGTACCTTATCCATGATCAGATTATATCCTTAGGAGAATTGTTTTCTACGACCTTATTGACTGAATATTTACTGGCCCAAGGCCTATTAGTCAAATGGATGGATGTCAGAAATATGATTATGACTAATGACAGTTATGGTAATGCCACCGTTAACCTTCCTGGGTCCAAAGTCAAAATCTCAAAAAAGATAAAGAAGCAGCTACCTACTGCCTCGATTATAATCACACAGGGTTTTCTAGGTAGTGATAAGCATGGGCATACGACCACTCTAGGAAGAGAAGGGTCTGATTACACAGCTGCTATTTTTGCCTATGCGCTGAATGTAGAAAGTTTAACGATATGGAAGGACGTGCCAGGGATTATGACGGCCGATCCTGCTTTATTCAGTGACGTCAGTCTATTAGAGAAGGTATCTTACAGAGAGGCTATAGAAATGACCTATTATGGCGCTAAGGTTATACATCCTAAAACAATACAGCCGATACAGAACAAAGGGATTAAACTATATGTGAGGTCGTTTATTGATCTGAAGTCTACTGGAACAGTTATTGGTGATCCTGGTGCTCAGACCTATCCACCTATAATCGTCTTCGATGATAATGTGATACTGATCAGTATTACAAGAATTGATTTTTCTTTTATAGATGAAGAGCATCTAAGTATTATATTCTCGAAACTTATCGAATGCAAATTGAGAATGATGATTATGCGGAACTCTGCAATCAGCTTTACACTTTGTATTAAAGACGCAGATGACCGATCACTTACTAAATTCCATGAAGGACTCAAGGATAAGCACAAGTTAGTGATCACAAAAGGTCATCAGTTGTTAACGGTTAGACACTATGAGCAAAAGATATTGGATGATCTCATTAAGGATCGCAAGGTCTTATTCGAAGAGACACTAGATCGGACAATACAATTAGTCATCGAAAAGCAGTCGTAATTCGTACTACTCATGACTCGTTAGCATCTTGTCCAGGAAAGTCAGGAAAACTTGCTCTAGTCGAGAGTAATCCCCATCTACCTTGAATAAGCTCACGATTTTTTGGTACATCTGCTGTCTGAGTTCTGTCGTATTCAGATACGCGTTCTCATGCGCCATGATAATCTTAAGAGCCCCATAATCTGTTGAGTTTTCGTATAAAGCCATCATGTCAGTGTAGTCTTTATGACTTACATCAGCTTTAATCAGTTCTTCTTCTTTTTCTGAAAACAAGTAGTCCGCATGCGCGGCATAGATTAAAAGAAAAGTTTTGAATTGGGAATTAGTTAATTGGGGTTTCATTATGAGTTTAGATAACGCTCAATTCTTTTCCAACTTTTGTAAAGGCAGCAATTGCTTTGTTTATATGTGGCGTTTCATGACCAGCTGAAATCTGTACTCTTATTCTAGCCTTCTCCTTAGGAACGACAGGGTAAAAGAAACCAATCACATAGATGCCTTCCTCTAAGAGGCGTCTAGAAAATTCTTGAGCCAATTTGGCATCATATAACATCACTGGAACGATAGGGTGACTGCCAGGTATAATATCGAAACCGGCTTCTGTCATTCCTGTTCGAAAAAGTTGCGTGTTGCTTTCCACTTTGTCTCTAAGGGTTGTATCAGTATCAATCATGTCTAATACCTTAATAGAGGCGCCGACGATTGCTGGTGCAAGCGTATTAGAAAATAGATACGGCCTAGACCTCTGACGCAGCATATCCACGACTTCTTGTTTCGCAGCAGTGAATCCACCGGACGCGCCGCCTAAGGCTTTGCCGAAGGTGCCAGTAATGATATCCACTTTGCCGAAGACCCCACAATGTTCTGGCGTGCCTCTGCCGGTCTTACCGACGAATCCAGTCGCATGACAGTCATCTACCATTACCAGTGCATTGTATTGCTCAGCAAGCTTGCATACCTGGTCTATCTTGGCGATGATCCCATCCATAGAAAAGACCCCATCAGTTGCAATCAACTTTCTACGAGCTCCAGCAGCATCAGCTTCTTGGAGTTTCTTTTCTAAGTCTGCCATGTCGTTATTTTGGTATCTATACCTCTTGGCCTTACATAATCTGATACCATCTATAATAGAAGCATGATTAAGCTGATCAGATATTATCGCATCTTCTGCATTGAGCAGTGGTTCGAATAGGCCGCCATTTGCATCAAAAGCAGCCGCATATAATATCGCGTCTTCCGTGCCGACAAAATTGGCGATTTTCTTTTCTAAGTCTTTATGGATATTCTGGGTACCACAGATAAATCTCACTGAAGACATCCCAAATCCATGACTATCTATAGTATCCTTAGCAGCTTGATTGACTTTTGGGTCCGATGACAAGCCTAAATAGTTATTCGCACAGAAATTTAAGACTTCCAAGCCCTTATTTGTGCTAATCTCGGCTGCCTGGATGCTTGTAATAATCCGTTCATCTTTATACAGGCCTTGGGCCTTGATTTCGTCTAATTCCTTACTGATTTCCTTGTATACAGCCTTCATATAGTTGATTTTATTGAACTCAAAAGCGAATATAAGACCTTCAGTGGATCAAGGCTTTACTGAGGCACAGTCATTAATAGATTAAAAAATTATGTAATATGTACTGGTTTAATCTATAAATGTTTATATATTTGCATCTAGTGTAATATGTATTACGCTGGTATTTCTTTTTGACCAAAAACCGAATTACCCTCCCATCCAAAAAACAGTAGCTGCATAGCTAGATGGCTATGTTGTATTTACTGTAACAGAATTTTACTAAGGTCAAATGAGAAAATCATTTAGTGCTCTTATTAAGGGATGTGGTGTTTATTTCCCCTTGCTTTTCATTTTCACCAGTTATTATTCCTTTGCTCAGTGTCCCGCTGGATCTATTTCCGGTCAGGTATACTTAGATTTTAATGTCAATGGAATCATAGATTCCGATGAAACCGGTCACCCAGGTGTGCTTGTGCGGGTATTTAACCAAGCTGGTGTCCAGGTATCTCAGACAGCAACCTCTAGTTCTGGGCAATTCTCCATTTCTGGTCTAGCTAATAATACGTCCTATAGACTAGACTTCGACTCTGGCTCCTATGATGTATCTACGTTAGGTCCGGACAATCGTAGTGAAACTCAATTCGTCACGACGCCTTATTGTACAGCAAACCTAGGTCTTGCTGATGGTTCAGGGGGTTGTAGTTCAGAAACAGAAGTATTTCTCACTTGTTTCGTCAATGGGAAGGGGGATAATAGCCCAGATCAAGAAACAATCATCGGTCTCAAGAGTAGTTTTAACTCTGCGAGTCCAGCTTCTGTCTATGCGACCCAAGCCGAAACAGGTGCAATATGGGGCTTAGCATATGATCAGAATGAGTCTAGACTGTTCTCGTCTGCCTTTGTAAAGCAACATGCTTCTCTCGGACCTAATGGGATAGGGGCTATATATATGACCGATTTAAGTGGTTCATCACCTGTTACGTCTCTTTTTGCTGATGTAATTGGATTAGGGCAGAACGTCGGTAACCTAGCATCCTCTAATTCTGATGATTGTGTCTATGGGACTGTAGTCGGTAAAGTAGGCTTAGGTGCTATGGTCTTAGATGATGCTGGTAGTTACTTATATGTCGCTAACTTATCGAACAATTCTGTAATAAAAATTAATACGAATGATACTCGAGCTGCTACCACCAGTTCGATTGCTATTCCAGATCCGGGTTGTGGCGATTATAGAGTTTTTGCACTTAAGTATTATGAGGGTAAATTATATGTAGGTGCAACTTGTACAGGTGAATCTACAAGTAATGAGAATCAGACTAGCATTCACGTCTATGAGCTAAGTACAAGCACAGCTGGTTCTAGTCTCGTATTCAGCTCTAATTATTCTAGTGGTTATTGGAGTGACAATAAAATAAGTGCTAAGCTTAAGATGCAATGGCTAACAGACATTGAATTTACCACTGACGGTAATATGGTATTGGGTTTATCTGATCGAATAGGTCATAGTTTTTGCGATGGCGGTACTTCGCGGATTGATGATCAGTATGGCGATATCCTTATGGCTTATAAGTCAGGAAGCAATTGGATTTTGGAGAATAATGGTACAGCTGGCTCCCTAAGTGGTACTGGTATCGGTAACGGCGAGGGGCCAGGAGGCGGAGAATTTTTCGGCGATGATTTTTACCCTGGAGATGCCGCACTACATCCGGATGTAGCAATAGGCTCTATCTATATAAGACCTGGATCTGATGAAGTAATTTCTGCTGTATATGATCCAGCATACTCTGCTTATTCTGGGGGCTTGCATAGATATAATACTCAGACAGGAAGCAAAGTAGCTTCTAAGGAGCTCTATAACCAAAACATATCTGACTACTTTGGAAAAGCAACTGGGTTTGGAGATATCACAGCTGGTTGTGGTCCTGATTTGCCACAAATAGGAAACTATGTTTGGATGGATACCGATTGTGACGGCATACAGGATGCGGGCGAAGGCCCCTTGGCTTTCGCAAGCTTAGATTTGTACGATACCAATTGTAACCTTATAGGAACTACTGTTACTGATTCTGAAGGTCAATATGCGTTCAATGCAACTAACGGCCTTAATGGACCTGGTACTTATTATGTTGTCTTAGAAAAAGATGCATTTGTCCAGTCGGCTAATTATTATGATTTCGGTGGGGTATTTCATTACCCGACAATCAGCTCTGGAACAGCTGACTTAAATTCTGACTTAGGTATATCTGCTACATGTAATGAATTAGCAGGCATTCCACATGTTATTGTCACGGCGGTTGCGGGTAATAATACCACTTTTGATATTGGCTTGAAAGTAACATCTGAATTTGACCTTGCTCTGATGAAGGTGAATACAACACCTAATAGAAATCGCAAGGATGACCTTATCGAATTTGGGATAACAGTATACAATCAAGGAACTGTTACAGCTAAGCAATTTGAAATTGTAGATTACTTAACGTCTGCATATGAATTTGATTCCAGTGATAATCCTGGATGGGTTCTTCAGGGAGACATTGCAAAATATGTTTATAATACGGACCTGCTACCAGGCGACCAGGTTATGATTCCAATTAAACTAAAGCTAGTTGAGACTGATGACCTGAGTAAGCTAGTTAATATTGCTGAAATCAGTGCCACCTTAGATGCGAATGGCAATATAAACTCTGATGTAGACTCTACTGTCGATGAGGATGCTACGAATGACGCTGGTGGAGATATTGCTTCATCAACAGATGATAAGCTCGATGGAGATGGTGTCGATGATGAAGACGATCATGATCCTGCTATGGTATATATAGCTGACCTTGCCCTCAGTAAAGTACTAAGAGACTTAAGAGCCTATGATGTGGGTGAAACAGTAATATTTGATATTAATGTAAGTAATCAAGGGAATGTGGATATTTCTTCTTTCGATGTTGTAGATGAATTCCCAAGTTCATTAATTTTCGATTTAGCCTCTAATCCTGGTTGGTCCATCGTCAATGGGTCAATGGTGAAATATACTAACAATAATGAGTTAGCAGCTGGATCTACTACCACTATTTCTATCAGATTTAAAATATCTGCTGATGCAATCGAGACAGATCTAATGAATTACGCTGAAATTTCTGGATTCGTTGCTGCTGATGCAAGTATCACAACAGACTTTGATTCTACGCCAGATACAGATACATCAAACGATAATGGCACTTACCTAGCAACTAATGATCTAATTAGTGATCATGGATATGTGGACGAGGATGATCATGATCCCGAGATAGTTAGGCTGAGGTCTATTGATCTTGCCCTGATCAAAACAACAGAAAAAACAACCTATAACTTAGGCGATGAAGTGGTCTTCGAAATAGAAGTCCACAATCAAGGATCTACCGTGATTAAGAAGGTGATGCTGATTGATTACTTACCATCAGGAATGACACTAAATGATGATTCTTGGAGTTTAGATGGTAGTGGTACTCAGGCTTCAAAAGAAATTGTCTTCTTGTCTGGGCTACAGCCTGGTGACGTTATTACTGAAACAATCACTTTACAATTAAGTGCGACTGGCCATTATGGCGCATATATAAATCATGCTGAGATAGGTGAGGTATATGACATGGATAATAATGATGTAAGTAGTTCTGATCGTGACTCTAAGGCCGATAATATATTCGGTAATGATAATGGTGGACAAGCAGTATCAGCTATGGATGATTACTTGTTAGGGGATGGTATAGATGATGAAGATGACGAAGATCCAGCATTGATTTTTGTGCCATTTATTCAGCACAATAATACTTGCATTTGTCTCAATAATGCGACGGATGCATATGATGGTCAGTTCAGGGACTCAATAAAAATAACGTCCATACCCGGTGAGAATTGGGTTGTGGATAATAGCTATAACTTTACTCAAGTTGGACCGATTAGGGAACGTGCTGCAAGTGCAGATTCCAGTTGGTATTTCTTAAGAGGAGACTTTACTGAAGGTACTTACTATTCAGTAAGAGTGACTAACGGTGATGGTATATACCTACAAATAGAGGGAGGTGGTTGTGATTACTGCGAGCCTATAGTTTCTAGCGAAGGACTAGGTGCCGTTTGTGCTAATAGTACGCATACCTATGATGTCGACCTAAGTGACCCTAAGTATGCTGATTGTGTTGGATTTAGCTGGTTTCTAAGCGATGGTCCTGCAGCTGGGAATACCATTGTAAATTTACCTGGCACTAATGCAACAGGATCCGGAACTGGTATGACTGGCTCAGGAACTGGTCTACATCAATCTATCACAATTAAATGGGGCGCTACAGCGGGTAGCTACGATTTGGTCTTATATCCGCACTGTCCTAATGATTGTGTTTCTCCAGTTGTGCTACCTATACAAGTAGGCCTTGATGATAGTGCAATGTCTTGTGTACATGAATTGAACGTGTCGTTAAATCATGGCTGTATGTCTACACTTGAGCCATCTGATTTATTGACTAGTGAAATGATTTCATCTGTGGCTTATCAGTTAATACTGACTGATGCTTATGGAGATGTCATTCAGAATAATAAATTGACAGAAGAGCATTTATGGACACAAGTAATGGCTAAGGTTATGAACCCGTGTTCTGGTAATTCATGTTGGGCGTTTGTCAATGTCGAAGATAAATTACCGCCAGAGATTCAGTGTGATGACATAGAGCTAGCTTGCTGGCAAGCACAAACTTATGAGCCTATTGTTATAGATAATTGTTCTCACGCCGAGTATACTCTGGTAAGCGAGACCACGACAACAGTGCCTTGTAGCTCACCTTATATTAAGGAAATACATAGAACTTATACGGCAGTGGATGGTTACGGTAACGTATCTGCTCCATGTACTCAAACGATCAAGTTATTAGAATTAGATACGACAGATATTTTACGTCTACCTAATTTCTTGGTTTCTGAAGGTACTAATTTAGCTTGTGATAATTTGGTATTAAATGAGGAAGGCTATCCTGATATATCTATGACTGGCGTGCCACAGGTAGGCGCGTTCGGACAGACCTTATATCCTGTAGAGGATCTGTATTGTAATATCGGTGTTGATTATTCTGACTTCTTAGTTAATGATTTTGGTTGTTCTAAGAAGATAATGAGAACTTGGACGATATATGATGGCTGTAATGAGCCGTGGAGACGAGTACAGACGATAGAAATAGGAGATAACCGTGCACCTTGGGTAACCTGTCCTACATCTGTAGAAATAGACACAGATGGCACACCTGATTGCCAAGCAGAGTATCTCTTTGAGCTTCCAGAAATAACAGATGATTGTACAACTACCGGTTTTGAAGTAGATGTCGCTTATCCAGGTGGTTTTATTGATAATATGACGCAAGCGACAAGTGCGACTTTTTCTACATTAGATAGTACTTCTGTAACCTATACGGTATATGATAATTGTGGCAATAGTTCTTCTTGCTCTTTCAATGTGTTGATTTCTGATAATGTGACACCGACTGCTGTCTGTGATAGAAATTCTGTTGTTTCATTACGAAGTAACGGAACAGCAAAAGCTTTTCCAGAGACCTTCGATGATGGCAGTTATGATGATTGTAGCTTGTATAAGTTATTGGTTAGACGAATGGATTCTAGTTGTGAATGTGATCGACCGGAGTTTGACGACTTACATTACTTAGGTAGCAGAACTGGCAGGTTCTATTATTTAACCTCATACAAAAGACCTTGTAGCAAAGCATTCAGTTACGCTGAGGCTTTAGGTGGACAATTATTAACTCTAGAAAGCGAAGGAGAACATGATTGGGTGCATGAACAGGTCAATGCTTATCTACCTGGGACAGAGTATTTTATAGGTCTCAAGGATAAAAGAAATAATGGAGAATTCACTTGGGGTAATCACTTAGAACCATCATTCAATAAGTGGTTAGACGGTGAGCCAATAGGTGAGGGGCAATGTGTCAAAGTAGACGAAAATGGTAACTGGGTTGTAGTAGATGATGAACTCGTAAGATTCGTGGTTGAGTTGTCAGACCCATGTGGCTTTAGTAATGCAGTAGAATTCTGCTGTGCAGATGCTGGGCCAGAATCTCATATGGTGGTATTAAGAGCAATAGACTATTTCGGCCAATATAATGATTGTATGGTTAATGTCGAAGTACAAGACAAAGTAGCACCAACAATAGATTGTCCAGACAATGTACAATTACCTTGTGCGACGCCAGTAGATTTAAACAGCCTAGCTGTCTATGGTGATGCAACAGCTTCAGACAGTTGCGTTGTAGATATTACAATGGAAGTTATAGACGAGACAGATCAGTGTGGATTAGGACGGATAATAAGAAGATTTACGGCTTCTGATGCGACAGGTTCATCACAATGTGATCAGGTTATCTCATTCTTTAATGATGAGCAATATGATTTTGATTCAACAATATGGCCTGAGGATTTTGAGACTAATTTAGGATGCAACTTCGGTTCATTACATCCAGATTCATTGGCAGTAGAATTTGCCTACCCGATCTATCCAACAGATGTTTGTGACCTAGTAGAGGGAACCTTTGAGGATCAAGTTTTCTCATTTACTGGTACTGCAGCAGATGCCTGTATGAAAATCAGAAGAAGATGGACAGTGATTGATTGGTGTCAGACTGATGAGTTCGGGTTTCCACTATCTAAATCATATGACCAGACGATAAAAGTCAATGATGAAATGGGTCCTGAGATACTTACAGAAGACTGTGGTGACTTGACTGTATTTACCGATGATTGTGAGTTTGCAGAAGTTGTATTCGAAGTTAGGGGTACAGATGAATGTACACCTAGCGAAAAAATGCAAAGCTGTATCAGAATAGATATCGATGCTGATGGTTCGGACGATATTATAGATTGCTTTGTAAGTGATGTTGTAGGGTTTAATAATAAATTGTCTGTAGGTCATCATATAGCTTACGTCAGCTTTAATGATTTGTGTGGCAATACCACGACTTGTGCAAAACAGATATGGGTTAAGAATGAGAAACCACCAGTTGCCTATTGTAAGGATGGTATTAGTGTAGGGCTAGAGCCTATGGATTTTGATGGAGACGGTATACCTGATGATGAGATGGCGTGTATCTTCCCTCATATGTTAGATGCTGGTTCATTTCATCCTTGTGGTAATATTGTGGGTGTTAGTTTCTGTGAGAATGATACGACAAATAAGATCACCTATAGTTGCTGTGATATAGGTGTTGATACTGTTACACTTTGTGTGATTGACGAATTTGGAAACAAAGCAACATGTAATACTAGAGTAGAAGTGCAAGATAATAATGGTATTACGGCTTGCCCTACATTTGATTTGGCATTAATAAAGCAAATTGACTTTTCAGTAAATCCTGGTCCTTATAATCCAGGTGATAATGTAACCTTTAGAATTATAGTTTTCAATCAAGGTAATGTAGATGCAGCTGATATTGAGATAGTAGACTATATACCGACTGGGTTCACCTTAAACGATACTAACTGGACACAAAATGGTAATGTAGCGACACTTAATACACCGATAGCTACTCTTGCTGCAGGTACTAGTACCAGTGTAGTCGTGACTCATACGATAGACGCTAATACGATGGAAACATGCATATTAAATTATGCTGAGATCTCTGCTGCCGTAAATACTGTAAACTCTAAGTTTGATAGAGATAGTGATTATGACAGTAATCCAGATAATGATGTATTTATAGGAGAGAACATACTAGATAGCGCCGGCGGTGATGAGGATGATCATGATTGCGCTAAGATTATAGTTGAGCAAAACTATGACCTTGCTCTGACTAAATCATTGAGTAGTTCTACTCCTGGTCCATTTATGCCAGAGAGTTCTGTTTGTTTCGACATCGTCGTCACTAACCAAGGCTCTCTTAATGCGTCAGCAATTCAAGTAAGAGATATCATCCCACCGGGCTTGATATTAAATGATCCTAACTGGGTGTTATCTGGTAGCGATGCGGTATTGGTTTCTCCAATTCCATTCATAGCACCAGGTAATTCAGTGACTCGAAAAATCACTTTTCAGATAGACGAAATGTTTATGAACACGTCTATCTGTAACTATGCCGAAATCATTACTGATAATGGTGATGACGTGGATAGTGATCCAGATAGAAGTATAGAGGATGACGAAGATGGGGATGGCAACGGTGATGATGATGATGAGGACAAAGAAGTCATTGCAGTGGGACAGGTCTTTGATCTAGCCTTAATTAAGACTATACATTCGAGTACAGTAGGCAGTTCTCCATTCCCTACAGGAGCATCTTTGATATTTGAGATCTGTGTAGTTAATCAAGGAAGTTTAGATGCGACTGATGTAGAGATTACTGATTATGTACCGACTAATTTACTCTATTTCGATAGTGAATTTAATACTTTTCAGGGTTGGACAGGAACTGTTAACCCAACAAATGCTATTGGAAATGTAGATGTTGATTCTACTGAGTGTAGATTGATCGAACTGATGATAGATCCTAATTTTAATGGTACTGCTATTGTTAACAATGCAGAGATCACAAATGCAGAGAATAATATCAATATGCCTGATATAGATAGTACACCAGGTGATGAAGATGGCACAACGCCCGACGCTGATGATGATGATCTGACAGATACAGATGGCGGTGATGATTATGACCCTGCTGATATTACAGTGATGTGTACTCTGAGACCTGTATGTAGTGTAAGACCAAACCTTACTGTGAATTTGGGAGCAGATAGATGTGTAACTATTATGCCTTCAGATATAGACAATGGATCAGTCAGTAGCTGTCTAGGGTTGGATGTTACCTTGAGTCTTACGGATGATATGTTCTGTTGTTCAGATATTAATACAGTTAGTTCCACAACACTTATCGTTACGGATAGCCAAGGAAATGTAACTGCACTTACAGACCCGACATGTCAGACGCAGGTGACTGTTATTGACAACGTAGATCCTACTATAGAATGTCAGGATGTGGTTACGACACTTAATTCAGATGGTGTCCCAGAAGTAGACTTAACTTTTGTAGTCACAGCTTCTGATGATAATTGTGATATCGTGGATACTGAGTTAACATTGCCGGTTACAATTGACCCATGTGCTGCTAATCCTGCATCTGTAACGCTCACAGACCAGAGTGGTAATACAGCGACATGTTCATTTATGATCTTTATACAAGATCAGTTGCCGATTGCAGTGTGTAAGGATACCACTGTTTGTCTCAATGCAATGGGTGAGTATGTCCTTACTCAGGCTGACTTAGAGAATATTACTGAAGGATCACTGGATCCGGAGGCATGTGGAGATCTAGAGATTTTCTCTAGTCAGGGTACTTTTAGATGCGAAGATGTAAGCAGTACAGCTCAAGTGGAGGTTGTGTTTATGGTCCGTGATGTTAATGGCGGCACGGCTAACTGTCTGTCTAGAATAACAGTAGTGGATAAAACACCTCCCGTGCCTATATGTACGGATACGACCTTAGTACTCAATGTGAATGGCATCGTCGATATTACAGGTATAGAGCTTGGGTATCAGAGTACGGATGCTTGTGGGATATTAGACCTTGATCCGCGAACAGTCTTTACTTGTGATGAGCTAGGAAGCCAAACGATTGTCCTGACTGTAACTGATGTTAATAATAACGTTGAAACAAGAAATTGCGTGGTATCAGTGGTTGATGATAGACCACCGGTATTAAGCTGTGTGGATACTTATTTAGTGTTGCTAAATGATGTACCAAATGGTACCTATGATTTAGACGATGCCGATATTGATGCAATCGTCAATGTTGCTGATAACTGTGGAGATCCGAATTTCACTATTGATCAGACAAGATTTAATTGTGGCGATAAGGATTGTTCGAGAGAGAGTGGCACCTTGATCACGATAATAGCAACCGATGGGTCTAACCTGATGGATACTTGCCAGGTAGAGATTATAGTTGATGATGAAGTAAGACCGGAATGTGAAGTACCTAATTTCGAATTTAATATTTCAGGTAATGGTCTAGATATGATTGGTTTGACAGATCTTCTGGCTGTTACAGGATTTTCATATGAAGATAACTGTGCACCTAGATTCCGTCCTGATTCATTAGCTATTTCTCCTAATGGCTTTGATTGTGATGATGTGGATGAGGTGATTACAGTTAGATTTGACTTTTTTGATGATTGTCAAAACTTCAGAAGATGTACAGCAGATGTAACTATACGTGATTTATCTATGCCTCTTTGTATGGTTAATGCAATGGATACGGTTTATCTAGATGCAACAGGTGATGTCCGAGTGACCTTGGAAGATATAGACAATGGTAGTATACTCGGATGTCAGTTAGATGAGGTAATCTATGATAATAATTGGTTTGCCTGTAATAACGCTAATTCAGTAGAAGAGGTTTGTGTCACCATCGTCCTCACTAATGGGTTATCTAGTGGACCTTGCTGTAGTGATGTTCTAATATTAGATACGATAGCACCAATGATTAGTTGTGTTAGCAATTTAACTCTAGATCTAGATGCGAATGGACTTGCAAGTATAACAGTTGATGATATAGTAACGACGCCGCTAGCGGCTCGTGACAATTGTCCAACAACTGTTACTCTAGACCAAACCAGCTTTAATTGTCAGGATAAGACTGATGTTGTTATTGTAACAGCAACTGTCAGCGATGATTCAGGTAATACGGCTACCTGTACGACTGATATAACTGTAAGAGACCTTTTGCCTCCAGCTCCTTGTTTGTTGTTAGAAGATCAAGTGTTTAACCTAGAAGGTTCTCCACCTTCTATAACTGTAGATCCGAATGCGCTACTTGCACCTAATGGATATATGGATAATTGTGGGGGTGCGCCAGCAAGTATTGTACTGACTCCAGCCGTTTTTGATTGTGATGACATCGGTATACAAGGTGTAACAGTAACGGTGGAAGACTTATGCGGTAATACGAATATATGTACGACGGATATTGAGATTGTTGATGTGACGATACCTACCTGTGTTACGCAGGATATCACTGTTAATTTAGATCCTGATGGCACCTATACTTTAGAGGCTGATGAGGTAGATAATGGTAGTACTGCGGGATGTGGGAATGCACTAGAGTTATCAGTTAGTCCTAGTGTTTTTGATTGTGGTGATATCGGTGATAATGTTGTTTTCTTGACAGTGATGACTACTGGAGGCGCTACCTCTATATGTCCAGCGACCGTAACAGTTACGAACAATAATCCACCTGTTATAACTTGTCCAGATGATGTTACAATTTCTTGTAGTACTGATGTAAGCGATTTATCGATTTTCGGAACAGCAACTGGCTTGTCTTCATGTGGTTCAGTCACGATTGAGACCTTGGTGCCATTCTTCAATGTAAATACTTGTGGAATCGGAATCATAAGTCGAGGTTTCAGAGCGGATGATGAGGAAGGCTTGTTTGTAACGTGTCAGCAGATTATTACGATTGAGACACCTATGCCTCCGTTGGCGGTCGGAGATATAACTTGGCCAGCAGATACTATTGTAGAATGTGTACCGAACTTTATGTTCCTAAGTACAGGATTCCCTCAAGTGGATTTATCTAATGTAGAATGTTCGGATACCTCTCTCACTTTCGTGACTGTAGATCCTACACCTAATATGGGAACAGGATGTGATAATGTACTCGAGAGAACCTGGACACTGATAGATTCATGTACCCTGAATACTGCGACTGGTGCTGGAATCTTTACACATACACAGATCATTACTTTAAGTGATTTGGAAGGACCTACCTTCACGACCTGTCCTAATGATGTAATTGTTAATCTCCCAGTAAACTTTGGAGCCTGCGAAGCCTTTGTAGATTTACCTGTCGTCTTAGAAGATTGTTCGGGAGTGGATGTGGTCACTAATGATTCTCCATTCTCTGACAATATGGGTGCAGGAGGTAATGCAGCTGGGACATATCCAGGCGGAACGACTAATGTTACTGTCACCGCAACGGATATATGTGGCAACACAAGCATTTGTAATTATGATGTGACAGTCGTCGATATGTTCGCTGATATAGAAAGCTGTAAGAAGATTATCGAGACGATACAAGCACCTAATGATCCATGTCCGCCATTCTTCGGCATCGTACATGTGGATCAAGCGTGTGTGGTAACTGACTCCGAGTGTGATGAAGATGCGTTCTTGGTTTCATGGAGTGATACTGATAATATGGATACAACCTTCATGGTTGACTGTAATGATGTCCTAATCGGTATAGCTTCTTATACGGTTTATCTATGGGGTGGCAATGTTTTACTAGACAGTTGTTCGAGCCAGATACAAGTTGTAGATGGATCAGGCTATTGTGATACAATAGGATGTAATACAATCATCGCGGATGATGTTGTAGGTCGTATTCGAACGGAGAGTGGTGAATTTGTACCGACAGTTAATGTGAGTATGGAAGGTGCAGATATGGAAGATGAAGTGACAGATATCGAGGGTTATTATGCCTTTGCTGATCTGGTAGAAAACGGTGTGTATATCGTTAGTCCTGAAAAAGATATCGATCCGCTGAATGGTGTTTCTACTTTAGACCTTATTCAGATCCAGAGGCACATTCTTGGCATACAAGAATTAGATTCTCCTTATAAACTTATAGCTGCTGATATCAATCACTCAGGTAATATTAATGGTATTGATTTAGTAGAGTTAAGGAAATTGATTTTAGGTGTCTATTCTGATTTTCCAGAGAATACTTCTTGGAGAATGGTCGATGAAGCGTTTGTGTTCCCTGATAGTAGAGATCCTTTTGTAACTCTGATACCAGAAACATATACGATTAGGGGGTTTGCAGATCCTATGGAAATCGACTTTGTCGGTGTCAAAATAGGTGATGTGAATAATACAGTCGAACCTGGAAATTACAACAACACCTTAGATGTTAGAACAAGTCATTCTGTCCGGATCGAATTTGAAGATGCATTGATGCAGCAAGGTGAGGTTGCTACTATTCGATTAACAATGCAAGAGTTGTCAGATTTAGATGGATTCCAATTTAGTTTAGGTGTTGATCTTAAGAGATTGGATATTCTCGATGTGGCTACTGTAATGAATGGAATGAGTTCTGCTAACTATCATATAGTGGATAATGGCTTACTGAATGTGAGTTGGAATAGGTCAGGATCAACAGTTTCTGTTGATGGTGAAGCAGTCATAGAGCTTACTTTCTTAGCGCATTCTAATCTATGGTTAAGTGAGGCAATAGAACTCAATAGAAAGACAATACGACCAGAGGCCTACAGTGGAGACGAGATATTTGATCTCAGCCTAGATGGTGTTAGTGAGAAATCGAATTCTGAGCAAATGACTCTAGATCAAAACTTACCTAATCCATGGAAGGAATCTACCGCAGTTAGATATACGCTTCTCTCACCAGAGACAGTGACCTTTAATATATACGGTATCGATGGTGTTCTTGTTTCTAGCCAATCTATAGATGGGCAAACTGGAGCGAATGTGATCATGATAGAAAGATCAGATCTTCCTAATCCAGGACTATTCTATTATGAATTAGTTGCAGGAGAAGCAAGCCTTATGAAGAAAATGATCCTTTTGGATTAGTGAATAGAATATGTGTAGTCCTCTGAAAGTAAATGAGAGGACTACACTTTTTGTAGATTATTTTTATTTAACTCTTATATTTTTATTGATTATGATTAAGTATTCTTTGCGTTACTTATACCCCAAACCCCCAATTACCGATTGTATAATTAGAGAGAATAAAACAGAAGAGGCCATCCCAACGCTATAATGTCTTATTATTTATAGGATTAAAGTCAATCACGAACTAATTTTACTTTACAGAAATTAGTCGTGTTCAATACCATAAAAGCCAAAATGTTACAACATTTTGGCTTTTATGTTTCTAATATAGACAACATGAAATTATTAGTACATACACTTATTTTATTTGCCTTACTTGCTGGGTGTAAGTCCCAAAAAGCTATTTCTAGAGTCGAAGAGGTCAAATCTAACTTTGTTATGCCTGAATTGAAATCAACAATTAATGTTCATTATGAACTTGAGAATAAAACGGTTAGAGATACTTTTAATACCGTAATCGATACCTATCTAGCTGGTGACATGGAACTAGAAGCGATGGGTATGGACGTAACTATATCCAAAGAGGCAGAAGCTGAAATCGAATTCTCAGGCAGGCGCGTTCTAACTCGACTTCCTATTAGAATAGGGTTAGCTAAGAGCACCTTTATTAATAATATAAATGCCCAAGGTGTCTTGGACCTCAGGTTTATAACTGATATGGATATAGACTCTAATTGGCAGTTAGTTACTAAGACACGTTTAGAGTACTTCGAGTGGTTGGAAAAACCAGAGTTGTCATTAGGCGTGTTCAAAGTTTCTATCGGAAAATTAGCTGATAACATTATTACAAGAAGTAAAGGTGAGCTAGAAGCTCAAATAGATAAATCGGTCAATGATCAGTTCAGTATCAGAGCTATGATATTAGATGTGATGAAGCAGGTAGAAAAACCAATTCAAATCGATACTATCCTGAATTCTTATGTCTCTCTTAAGCCAGAAAATGTATACCTGCAAGACTTTTTTTACCAAAGGGATTACACTGTTGGCAATATCACAATCCAGGGTACAACAAAAATATCAGAGACTCCATTCACTGAAGATGTGCCTGGCCTGAAATTACCGCATTTTAAGTGGGAGGATAGTTTAGATGATACGTCTCATATTAATCTTGTATTTGATATAGGCTACCAGCAAATTAATGATTATCTCAATCAGAACTATACGAACAAGAGGTTCAGCTCCGGTGACAAGGAGATAGTTGTAAAGTCTATGGATATAAGAAGAAATGCTGATAAGCTAGAAATAGAGGCAGATGTTACAGGTACACTTAACGGGACTATTGTAATAAGTGGCAAGCCCATATTTGATAACAAAAGGCAAGTATTTTATACCGATGATATAGATATTCATGTCAAGACTAAAAATGTACTCCATAAAGCAGGTGCATGGTTACTTAAGAGTAAAATCAAAAACCAACTCAAAGCGCTAATGACTTTTTCTTTAGATGAAAATATTGGGACTATCCAAGACCTTATAGATAAAGAGATTAGGAAGTATAATAATGACCAGCGAATTTCTCTAAGAGCTGACCTTAATAATTTTAACATTGACAGGTTCGCTTTGGACCAAGATCGGATACATACCTTTCTAACCATTAATATGTATCTCGAAGCCAAGATTCATGATATGCGTATTTTCAATGATGGATCTACAGTATTCAAGTTGAGAGGTTAATCCGAAATTTTAGTTTCTAAACATATTATAATAAAATGTAATATGTTTGTATAATTCTATACCCATCCCATATGGCGTAGGCAATTTGTCATAGCTCTATTCCAAGGCTTTGACTCATTGTTATTTAGAATTTTTACTAAAAACCGTTTTCTAATGATGTATATCCGCATCCTATATCCTTATGCAAATAAGGTAACAGCCCTACTGTGCTTAATAGCTTGTATTGGGCATCAATTAAAAGCTGATGACCCTATCAGTTGCTATAATTCCATTAACCTTTCACTGAATCATAATTGCGAGTCCTTAGTGACTTATACTGATATGCTATCAGAGATTGACCCTGATAAGTCGTATGCACTTAGGTTAACTGACCCTGCTGGTGAGTTAATTACTGGTAATATGGTTTCTTCAGCTCATATTGGAATGTTGCTAACGGCAAAAGTGACAGAAAATACTTTTGGAAATAGTTGCTGGGGTACAATTCTGGTAGAGGACAAAATGGGTCCTACTCTGAATTGTAATCCGATCGAGGTGTTGTGTATAAATGCGAGTGATGACTTTCCGTCGACCACAGACGCCTGTAGTACAGAAGAGATCGAGGTAGAAGTAGCTGGCCGAGTTGTAGAAAACCTCCAGTGTGATCCCCTGTATGTACAGAGAGTTACATATATACTCGAAGCTACTGACTTACACGGTAATCGCTCTACCTGTGAGCAGATAGTTAATTTGAAAAAAGTAGATTTGGATCCTGTTGTGGCTATGATAGATTATCCAGATAGTCTGCTGATAAGTAGAGGAAATAATCTAATATGTTCAGTCGAGTTGGATGAGGACGGACTACCTGTTATTGCAGCTACTGGCGTGCCGTTATTAGATGGTATTCCTATATATCCGCTCAATGATGTCTATTGCAATATGAGTGTGCATTATACTGATGTTGTCGTAGCGGATTTCGGTTGTACTAAGAAAATAATGAGAACTTGGCATGTCAATGAGTGGTCTTGTAATGGCGATTCTGGTTTTCCAGCATATGTCCAAAGTATAGAGATTGCGGATACGACTGGTCCTGAGTTTGTAAGTTGCGAACCAGTTATGTTGGTGGATGCTGATCCAGCAATGGGTTGTGCAAAGGTGTTAGAATTAGTAGTCCCTAAGGCTGTTGACGATTGTGATGATAACTTAGAAATGGATGTGGCATACCAGGG
>CALEAC010000188.1 GCA_937944095.1 uncultured Saprospiraceae bacterium | reverse complement strand
GTACTTTGCCCAAAGCTGTCGCATAGGCTGGATTATAAGTGCCGATGTGGCTGCTTATCTTAAGGCCCTGAGGACTCTCTACCTTATCTACATAGAACACTTGATTGTTCTTCAGTACAGCGATATGAACTGTTTCGGTTATGCTCCTAGAGACTTCGATGAGCTCTGGATGTGTCTTATCTATAAAGGCAGACTTTAGATTAGCTCTACAACCTAACTCAAATAATTTCAGTCCTAGGCTGTAACGATCTGTTTCGGCATGTTTATATAGGATGCCTAGCTTGGTGAGATCAGCAAGGAAGCGGTAGACGGTGCTCTTATTTGATCCTATCGCTTGTGCTAGTTCGGTAACGCCCCATTCTGGTTTCTGAACCGTGAAGAACTCTAGCAGTGCGAAAGTCTTGTGAACTGTACTTTTTAATTCTTGCACTTTCTGAGATCAGTTTGAGACTAGTTGATATATTAGATGTTTTGCATAATGAAACAGAGTTTTATTATGTGATCAAAGCTAATTAAATTTATGATCTCTAAATTGTATTATTAGCAGTAATTTTAGAAGCTATACTTTATGAATGAAAATACACTGCATACTTCTATTTATGGTGCTAATTAGCTCTTGTAACAAAGCTGTCAACAGCCTGACTGTTTCTGAGGGTAATGATCAGGTAGGGCAATTACTACATGACTGGCAGGAAGCACATGGCGGCTTAGAACACTGGCGAAGTTTGCAAATATTCAGTTTTAGGAAAACTTATGCACTCTATACTGCTGATGGGGATATCGAATCAGAAGTGGAACAGTGGCATCGCTACGATATGAAAGAAGGTGTGGATATTAGTATAAGACAGGATATCAATGGTGACAAAATCCGACTGCGTTCTGATCTGAGTTCCTTTGATAAGTATGTCAATGATGTTAAGGTAGTCAGTGCTGCTGCATTGAAGTCGAGTATTCTTGCAGGTCATTATGTGGCTCAGCTTCCTTTTAATATTAATACCGAAAAGGCTATAATCACTTATGAAGGCCTAGATACCTTCAACCAAGCAGCTGTGCATGTCCTCAAATGCGACTTTAACCAAGCTAACCATAGTGCTGGTGATTCAGAAGATATCTGGTGGCATTACATAGATCTATCGACGAATTTGTCTCAGGGCTATATGGTCAAACATGCAGATCACCATAGTCTAATAACCAATGATACCTTCGAGTCTGTAAATGGATTCACGCTTATCAGCGAACGCAGAAGTTATAGATGTACACCTAGCCGAGAGCGGCTATATCTGCGCGCCACATATATGTATGATAAGTACGATGTTAGATAACAACAGACTATTTTTTATATTTCGTTGTAGTCACCCTTGTTGAGTTCGTACCAATTACAAGTTGTGCCATGAAATATAAACGTTTCTATTAGTTCCATTCCAACTTTCTTCAGGATTTTATTGGACCCCATATTGTCTACATCTGCTGCTGCAGTAATCTGTGATAGTTTCATGACATTAAAGCCGTGGTCCAAGGTCGCAACTGCAGATTCTGTGGCATAGCCTTGCAGCCAGTGTTTTCTTTTGAGACGATAGCCTAGATCATAATTTGTGAAGCCTTCTCTTAGTCCAGTTTCATATTTCAATCCAGACCAGCCGATGAATTCTTTAGTGTTCTTATCGATGATGGCCCATCTTCCTATGCCGTTATCTTGGTATTGTTGGTGTATGTCCTTGATCATAGCTATCGATTCATCTAGCGTCCGGACTGGTTTTTTACCTAAGTAACGATGGACTTCTGGATCTGAATCCAATTCGAACATATCCTGTGCATCTGAGAGTAGGATGTCTCTCATGATTATTCTATCTGTTTCTATATGCTTACTCATACCGTTTAGTTTTTCCATTTGTTTCCTTTCCAGTTCGATGTCTGTTCAGATGAAAAGTAAGTCCAAGCTACTATTCTGCTTGTTTTATTGCCCGTCTTTATATTAATGGTTTTTACTTCTTTTGGTTGATTTTTTTTAAGTAGCTTATAGATGCTTTTGAGATTGCTTGCTTTGGAAATGAGTAAAGAAAACCAAAGAATGTTTTGTCGAAATTCTAGGCTTTCAGAGATCATGTTAGCCGCAAATTGTAGTTCACCACCTTGGTAGACCAACTCGTTTTTGTTGCCGGAGAAGTTAAGCTGTGGCCAATTTTTATTTTGACCTGTTAGATTTCTTGTCTTTCTTTTCGATCCTTTTAGCGCTTCTGCAGCAGACGAATGAAACGGTGGATTGCATATCGAGATATCAATTTTGTCATTCTTGTTTACGATACCTTTAAAAATGTTTTTTACTTGGTTTTGCGTTTTATAAGTGACCTTACCTATTAAGGAAGGATTCGAATTAATGATTTTTTGTGAGGACTTTAGTGATTGAGGGTCTATGTCGGAAGCGATAAAATTCCAGTTGTACTCTGATATCCCGATGATAGGGTAGATGCAACTTGCCCCTACACCTATGTCAAGACAGGTCACAGAGCTGCCTAGAGGAATGATACCATTATTGTTTTCGCTTAGAAGATCGGCAATATGATGTATGTACTCTGCTCGACCAGGAATAGGCGGACATAAATTGTCATCCGAAAATTCCCAATAGCTTATATTGTAATACTGGTGGAGTATAGCCTTGTTGAGCAACTTTACAGCTATGGGATCCGAAAAATTAATAGAGTCTGCGCCTAGTTTATTCGGTTGGATATAAGCAGCTAGCTGTGGACATGAGATCACCATCGCTTGCAAATCATACCTATTGCGATTTCTATTCCTCGGATGTAGCATAGGCTTTTCTTCCTTGGCCTCCTTGGTTGACATACTGTGGTTAGGTTTTTTAACTTGATAATACTTGTTGGTGAGGATACAGATAGGATCGTGTTCCTCTCAGACCTAAAAAAATAAAGGCCCATTAACAAGTTAACGGGCCTATATAACTTAAAAGTTAAATGCTAGATTTATAACACAGAAACATTAATCGCATTCAATCCTTTTTTTCCTTCTTCAGTGTCGTAAGAGACCTTGTCTCCTTCAGAGATTGAACTACCGTTTAGTCCATTAGAGTGGACAAACACATCTTTTCCACCATCGTCTGGTGTGATGAATCCAAATCCTTTCTCATCGTTAAAAAACTTTACTGTACCGTTATTCATTGTTAAATTATAATAAAAATGTAAAATGGCAAGATATAATCTTAATATCTCCACCACAGTAAAAGTAAACAACTTATCTATGTATTGCGTTCCTTCCTAGTGCGTTTTTGCGATGATATCCTAAGATATCACCCCTTTCATGTGATTTTCACTAAGAAGGGCTCTTTTTTGATAAGAATTCAGTCCGTAACGGACGATATAACCGCATTTATTGACCTGTTAATGAGGTCAATTCTGACAGTCGACGGCCTATTTATCTGACCAAATAGCCAGTTCATTCCCAGATGGATCAATAAAGTGAAATCGACGTCCTCCTGGAAATGAGAAAATATCCGTAGAGATCAGTCCATTGGCCTTTATAACAGATGATTTTATAGTTTCTAGGTGCTCATGGTAAAGAATAACTAGTGCACCATTGCCGATTGTGTCATCAGTTTTTTCAAACCCGCCTTGTAGGCCGCTATTTTCGAATGCAGTGTAGCTTGGTCCATAGTCGGTAAAGCTCCAGTCAAAAACTTTATTGTAGAAAAGCTTTATCTCCTCGAGGTTTTTCGCTTTGAACTCTACGTAATTGATGTGGTTATTATTAGGCATCTGGATTGTTTGTAATTAGCACAGTCTTTTTTTTTAGTTGCTTTGGTTTTCTGTGATTGGTTTATTAATGAGTGCTTTGGTCTTTTTTATAATTCTGGAGAATGCAGAATCATTTTCTACTTTATCAAAAGTTATCCACTTATAAGAAGTGGCCTCGTTCTCATTAATACTTATGTGTTTGTCGCCTTGGTAGATAAATAGGTACTTGAAATCATGGTGGTAATGAGGTAGTTCCTTTTTTTGATTATTTCTAGGAATGAGATGACTATCTATGTCAAAAGGCACATCAGACAAATTGAAAGGAGAAATAAGCTTAAGGTCTGTTTTGTGGATGTTTACTTCTTCATTGATTTCTCTTAGGGCAGCAGATAGGATAGATTTGTCACTTGCATCAACGTGTCCGCCAGGTTGTAGCCACCTATCTAGAGTTTTGTGTTTAATGACTAAGAGTTCTCTATTCTGGTTATCTATAATTATGGCACTCGCGGTAATATGACCATTAAAGTTTTTTCTGTTGAATATTTCTGTGGCATTAGAATTTATTAAGAAATTTCTAAATGGGTCTAGACGTTCATTCTCGTTACTATATACTGAGAGGTATTGGTTAAGGTTGCTTATTAGGGTCGCTTGAATCTCCATTTCTTTAAGCTTTGATAATTAGTCCGTTTAATATTTTAGTGAACACCAGAATTCTTCAGGAGTGTGCAGCATTTAGTGATTAGTATGTAGGCTGCTCCAGAGGAAATGTACACCGAACATAACATACCACAAATAATCTCAAAAGACTGTCTTATTTCTTTAGTTATATATACTAATATGATCGCCTGTGTTCAGATACTTTTTTTTATTTATCTCCTTCTGATAATTTTGTAAAAGATAGAGAGGCTAATTTATATTCACCATTCACTTTTTTATATACTTCAGTTACCATAAATGGATTGGTGACTTCATTGCCTCCAACCACTGCTAACAATGTAATTCTGTTCAATAGAATGGCTGTGTTTTCAATAACATTTACCGATACTTCATGGATATCTGCTTTCTTGTAATGTATCATCCCACTATTAATGATATCTATTTCTTTATCTTTTCCCCAGCTTCCTCCCATGTGGACAAAAACTGAATTTTCATGAAATAGTCCTTCAAGTTTTTCAATATTTTTATTAGACATCCATTCCCATTTTTGTTTGGAAAGTTCAATGATTTGATTTTCAGGATTCGCTTTAGTTGCAATCTTGTGAGTGTCCCTAACTTTGCTAAATGTCAGGTCTAATAATTTCCAATTGCTCTCTTCTCTCTTGTAAATTTCGGTAACTGTAAATTCATTTGATACATCATCTCCTCTAACATGTGCTACCAAAGTGATGCGGTTCCATAGAACGGCAGTATTACCAAATATTTCCACAACGACATCATGAACCTCAGCATGTTTGTACCAGATACTTCCTGACTCGATAATTTCTAGTTCTCTATCCTTATTCCACGTTCCACTCATATGAACAAACTTTGATTTGTCGTGAAAAAGTGAAGCAAGTTTATCTACATTCTTTTCTGACATCCATTGCCACTTCGCTTTTGAGAGTTCTATAATTTCTTTTTCAAAAGCCATTTCTTGGGAATGAGCATATTGTATTCCGAAAAGAATAAACACCAAGCTAATTGCTATTTTGTACATTTTTTTAAATTTTTTTATTGCGAATAATTGTCACTTCATTTTTCGCCATCACATATATTCAATAGGATGTAGAAATGGCTAAATGAAGACTTGAGTATGCAGTATTAAGAACTCCCACTAAGTTAGCATTATAATTTGGTTTCTTAAATTATGTAATAAGCAGCTAAGTTAAATATGATTGTCCGTAATGATACCAATAGTTGACCACCATTTCCATTCTTGCCCTCTAACTCCCTGAAGGGAGAACTTCAGCCCACGCCTAAGATGTCCCTTAAGGGGATAAAGGGTTTAGCTGAGTATTATCAGAACTTCTAGATAAGGTTAAGGATACTCAGATAAGATTAATTATATTTTTATTCCTTTCTGACACAGAAACTACAGAGGGTGAGTATCTAAGAGTAGAATAGAGCATTTTATAGTCTCCTTCAGCAATAGTTAGGCTATCATAGAGTAGGCATTCTATTTCTATATAATCAACAGAGTTTCTAGCATTGAAGTATTTTGCTGCTGTTTCTTTTTTAGGTGAGTTCTTTTGGGTGCATCCTAGAAAATGAAGGGCGCTCACTATTAAGACAATTATTTTTTTCATTATATTTTGAAGGAACTGTAAGTAATCGGCAAGTGTAAGCCTAAGTCTAAGTTTTTTTTCTTTGCTTTAGATAAGGCACTATACATTATTTCACTGAAATGATATAGAATTTGTGTAGTAATAGCTTTTTACATTAGTTGTAAGCGTAGAGTTGAACTGATTTGGAATCACAAGGTGATTGGGATTCTATTAATGCGTGTTATGTATCTTTATCTTTCTTATTGGTCCTCTAAGCAGCATTCATATGAGTCAATTCCTAAAATCGTTATTTATCAGCACTTATCCAGTACTTTGCTTAATCGGTGTTGCCATTGCCTTGGATCAGTTGCTATATGGTAATTACAGTTCTGCTGTAGGCTTACTCTTGGTATCAGTCCCTATGTTGGTTTTTTTAGCGACTTTGTTTCTGACCGATATTGCTCGGACAGATGCAGATTTATTACCTTATTCTGTTCTTGTAGGCTTCGGTACTTTGCTGTTATCTTATATTAGTTTTTTTGGTGAGGCAGAACAAATTGTTGGTTTCGGGTTTTTTTTAGCTATAGGTTGGTTACTTTATCTTAGATGGTATTCAGTTTTTAAGGGTCGCTCAGTAAGTGCTATTAAGCAAGGTAACCATTTATCTGATTTTACTTTAGAAGATGAGAATGGACATTTAATTAGTTCTGGCAGCTTGCTAGATAAGAAAAGTATTTGGTTGTTCTATAGAGGTAATTGGTGTCCTCTCTGTATGACTCAGATAAAGGAATTAGTTGCTGC
>CALEAC010000187.1 GCA_937944095.1 uncultured Saprospiraceae bacterium | reverse complement strand
ATAGAAGCGACTAAGGAAGTCGATCTCGAAACAGTTACCGAATTAGGTGAAGCTGCTTTCTATGGTCCTAAGCTTGACTTTATGATCAAGGATGCACTAGGGAGAAAATGGCAACTAGGAACGATACAAGTAGATTATAATCTACCAGAGCGATTTGAGTTAGAATACGTCGGCTCAGACAATAATACACATAGGCCGGTGATGATTCACAGAGCGCCCTTCGGTTCTGTCGAACGATTTATGTCCATTCTTATAGAGCATACGGCTGGAAAATTCCCTCTTTGGTTGACACCAGAGCAATATGTACTCATTCCTGTAGATAATAAGTTCCTTCCATATTGTGAAGAAGTGCAGACAGCTCTAGCGGAGAATGATATAAGAGGATTTGTAGATGAGCGTAACGAAACGATAGGCAAGAAGATTAGAGACAATGAACTGAATAAAATTCCGATTCTATTGATTGTCGGTGAGAAGGAAATAGCAGCTAAAGGCGTCTCTGTTAGATTACAAGGTCAGGGTGATATCGGAACTAAATCAGTCGAAGAATTTGTATTGTATTTCAAAGATTTAATCTAATGCGAACAGTAAGTGTGATTCTTATAGGAATATTTCTGTTTATTTTTTCTGTCGATGCTCAGACGAGTATAACATCAGAAACCGAGACGATTACTGCAGTACCAGTTATTTCATGGGAAGAACAGACACTAGATATGGGTGCAGTAAAGAAAGGTGATAGCAAGGACATGGCCTTCCACTTCCGGAATACAGGAGAGGCGGACCTTATTATAGAGCTTGTCACAGCATGCAGATGTACAGCCCTGGACTGGCCTAGAGAGCCTATTCCGCCAGGGAGAGGGGGTACAATACAGGTTACTTATGATAGTTCCACACAAGACCTTGGTGCACGTACCAAAACCATCGACATCATCGCAAATACAGACCCCATCGTTGTAGAAGCTTTTTTCAAAGTCGAAGTGATAGAATAATTACTATATCTTGTGTGTTCAATCTAAAGTGTCAATACTATGAAAAAACTTATACTCGTTAGCTCACTTATTTTCTTGTCTTTATTGTTTATGTCTAATAGAGGTGGCAGAGGAAGTGCTGCAGGTAATAGTGGAGCAGCAACAGGTGCTCCAGGAGAAACAGGTTCCACTTGTGGTCAAGGCGGTTGTCATAGTGCAGGTCAGTTTAGTCCAGAGGTGAAAGTCAGCTTGTTAGATGACGATGGTAATCCTATACAGCAATATATTCCTGGTCAGACTTATACAGCGGTATTGAAAATAGAGACAACAGGTCTGCCAGCAGGATATGGCTTCCAGATGGTTTGCTTGACAGAGGACGAAAACTCTGTTGATGGTTTTTCAGACTTACCAGATGGTGTGACAACTATAAGTTTACTTAATCGCCAGTATGTAGAACAATTCAGAGTAATTCCAGTCGATTCTATACCGATGACATGGACTGCACCAGAAGAAGGTACAGGACCAGTCACATTTTATGCAGCAGGAAACGCGATTAATGGGAATGGCAGTCCGGCAGGTGATGGTTTTGCTAATGACAGTTTCACTTTCGAGGAAGCAGAGGGTTCTTCTGTAGCTGAGTTAGGAACTGCTTATGAAAACCTTGTCTTCCCTAATCCAGTAGTGGCTATGATGCATATAGCCCCAGAGATAGAAGTTGCATCCTCTCAGATTATGGATTATACTGGTAAAGTATTAATAGAAACGGGTGCTGATAGAACTCTAGACTTAAGTTATCTACTGACGGGCACTTACCTAGCGCGGATATCCGATATCTCTGGAAAAGTTTATACGACAGTTGTACATAAGAACTAATTCTTACGAAGCAGCCAAGTTGTTAATTGCTTTCTGAGCCCGTGTAAACTCTGGATTGAGATTTAGACAATTCTCCAGTTCTGTTCTTGCAGCACTAATTTGACCTTGTGACTCTAAGATTAAGCCTTTGTAATAGTAGGGCAAATGGTTCTGTGGACTGACTTTAGACATTATATCGAATTGTTCTTTAGCTAGAGCTAGAGAATCCATCGTCATATATAAGATGCCGGAATTCAGGTAGGCATCGGTGTAGTTCTTATCGAGTACATTAATCTTACGGTACATTTCTAGAGCTGCTCTTTCCTTACCATTATTCTGTAGATAGTAAGCCAAGGAATGCCAGGTTGTTGGATTCTTGGGGTCTACTTCTGTCGCTGTCTTAAAATAGTCTAGAGCTAGAGGAACACCTTTCTGTTCCAGTAATTCTCCAGCAATCACCCAGGCATCAGTCATTCCAGGATTGATTTCTGTCGCTTTCTGGAAGGCATTAATTGCTTTATCGGTTTCCCCCAGTGATCGGAAATTCATGCCTTTCATAAAATGCGCTTCGGGATTATCAGGTTCCTTCATCATAATCTGTGCAACAGTCATTAGAGATTCATCATATTGCTTTAGGATTAACTGAATCTCAGATAACTTCAGCAGTGTGGGCGTACGCTCAGGGAACAGTTCACTGGCTTTTTGCATAGTCAGCAACGCATCCCTAGACCGATAGTAGTCCATATAACAATCAGAGAGTACATGGTAAAAGGGGGCAACTAGCGAATCTATTTCGATGGCTTTTTTCAGATCAGATATCGCCTGATCGTAAGACGCTTGTTCGTAATAAGAAACAGCCCGGTCGAAGTATAAGACCGCATCTGACTTCGTGTTAGTAAGGTGTTTGGTCAGGTCATCGACAGCTACTTTTTTCGTAGGGGAAGATTGTCCGCTGTTTATATCTGATTTACAGCCATGTGCAATCAAGATGACGAGAAACATTAAGCAAGTAGTTAGTAAGCGATTTGTTAGGAGCTTGATTTTGTTTTTCATCTTAGTTTCGTTTAGACAGGATAGGAGCAGGTAATTAGGACTATGACCTTTTGTTGGAATAGGAACGTGTTTATAGACTAGGTTAAGATATCCACGACGACATATTTAGATGTTTTACTTTCACTTTAGGGCTTACAAAAACCCCAGACATCAAAGGTATCGATATCTGGGGTTTGCTCTTATAATAGGTATACTATTTAGTTTTTGATGTCTTTATAGGTTTTCATGCCACAGTCCATATATTCTCGATAATCTTCGATCCCTTCTTTATAGCCTCTAGGGCTAGCGAGGACTTTCTCATCAGGTGTCATCATAACATACAGTGGCTGAGAATTTTGCTCAAAATTAATAACCTGGAAGTCTGTCCATTTATTTCCGACATTTCTGATCTTGTCAGGTCTATGCTTAGACTTATAAGTCTTGTCTAATTTTTTTCTTTCGTCGACGTATAGAGAGACGAGTACCCAATCGTTAATTAACTTTTGACGAATCTCCGGATCCACCCAGATGTGTTCTTCTGTCTTACGACAATTTACACAGCCATGACCTGTAAAGTCCATAAAAACAGGCTTCCCTAATGAGGTGGCATAGGCTTTCCCCTCATAATAATCCTTGAAGCAAGGGATGCCATTTGCGCAAATAGAGTATGACGGAAACTCAGCCTTAATCGTTGCTTCAGGCTTGAGCTCATCGAGTAAGAATGTATAATGACTAGGTGGCGCTAGACCACTCATGACAGGAAGTGAGTTGTAACTTTTCGTTGTATCATTCACGAAGAAACCAGTCGCTAGATAGATTGTAAATGCTGTTGTCAATAAGGCTAGGCCCATCCTTGTGGGGGATAATTTTTTCACTGGGCTATCATGAGGAAACTTAATCTTTCCGAAAAGATATACAGCCATGAGTCCAAAGATAATTACCCAAGCTAGCATAAAAGGCTCATAACGTAAGATGCCCCAGCCTTCAGTCATATCTGCAACTGATAAGAATTTGAAGGCCAAAGCTAATTCTAGAAATCCTAGAACGACCTTGACAGAATTCATCCATCCTCCAGACTGAGGTAGGGCTTTTAGTGCTGACGGAATCGCTGCAAATAAACCGAACGGTAACGCCAATGCGATAGAAAAGCCTAGCATCACTATTGCGGGTCCGACAGCATTAGTGGCGGATTGTACGATGGCGGTACCTATAATAGGACCGGTACAAGAAAACGAGACTAGAGCAAGTGTAAATGCCATAAAGAAGATACCTATCAGGCCACCTTTGTCTGCCATACTATCGCTCTTAGTGGACCACGAACTCGGTAAGGTGATCTCATAGAAGCCAAAGAAAGAAAAGGCGAACACGATAAAGATGATAAAGAATAGCGTGTTGGCTATCCAGTTAGTTGAGAGCTTATTGAGCGCTTCCTCACCGAAAACGGCTGTAATGATGAGGCCGAGAGCGACATAGATCACGATTATAGAAAGACCATATATGAGACCGTTAACCCAGCCTTTTCTTTTATTATCTTTCGTAAAGAAAGAAACGGTAAGTGGAATCATCGGAAAGACACAGGGTGTTAGCAGAGCCAGTAGTCCACCTAGGAAACCAAAGAAAAATGACATCAAGAGTGTCTTTGGCTTTTCTTCTCCACCTTTACAATCACCGACCGGGTCTTTGTAACTCGCAGAGAGCTGAGGTATTTTTTGGTCCAGTACGTCTCCGGTAATATTAGGACCAGCACTGACCGCAGAGGCTCCAGCTACAGCCACAGATTTATATGGAATAACTGACATTTTTTCGAGGTCGAAACCAAACTCTACATCTGTCGGCGGCAAGCATTTTTCTTGGTCACAAGTCATATATGTCAGATAACCCTTCAGTTGTTGGGCACCCTTAGACTTAATCTTGTGTGTGATTGTAAATGGTTGGTCAGCTAAGAACTTGATGACATTGACATCGAAGAGCTTATCTAGTCCCTCTTTCTTATGACCTTCTTCAGTGCCTTTTCCCGACTGAGTGACACCTTCGGTTTCGTAAGTGATCAGCGTCGGGACAGGCCCATCGTCTGAAGTAAACTGAGAGTATACAGTCCATGGCGCCTCTATAGAAGCCGTATAGCTTAATTCATATTCATCACCACCGACCTTCTTGATATCAAATGCCCAAGTAACAGGATTCAATAATCCTGATTGCCCAGCGTCTTGTTGGGTGTTTGTTTGGGAGACGGCCTGATCAGTATTGACGCTGATAGGGCTAGAGATGTTAGTGCTGTTGTTGCTTATCTTTATTTCTGGGGTAGAGACTTTGATGTTTGGTTCTGATGCTGATGTGGCTTTATTAACAACTTTGACAGCAGTTGCAGCAGTTGTTGTGGCTGCGGTTTTGACAGCAGTTTGGGTTGTCGGTTTTGTTTCTTTAGTCGCTTGTGATGCTTGCTTCGTTTCAGCGGATACTAACTTGAGAGAGAACTCTACATCTGTTGGTGGCAAGCATTTCTCTTTGTCACAGGTCATATAAGTGAGGTAGCCAGTGACCACGGTACCAGAAGGTGCAGTTACTTTTTGCTTGATTATAAAAGGCTCATCTGCCAGGAATTTGATGACTTCTACTTCGAAGAGTTTATCCATCCCTTGCTTCTTCTTGCCGAATTCTTGGGCTTTACCTAAGGGCTCGAAACCTTCGGACTCGAAATTAATACTGGTCGGTACAGGACCATTATCAGAGGTGAATTGGGAGTAGACTGTCCAGCCTTTTTCCATATTAGCCGTGAAGACCAATACGTGTTCGTCGCCACCCAAAGCTTCAGAACGTATATCCCACTTGACAGGTTCTAGTAATTGACCATAGGCTAACTGACTGAATAACAGTAGCTGAAAGAGGAGAGAAAGGAATCGCATGTGTATTAGTTGTTGTCGTGCAAAAATAGGGTTTGGGATAGGAATAAGTTGTCGCTAGAAAGTGATTTTTAGTGTAATTGGACGTGGCGGCAGACATCTTTTGGAATCGCAGGTCATAAAGGTTACAGTAAGTTGGGCACTAGCTTCTTTGGCTGTCTTCTTGACAGATTGTGCGAAAACCGCTTTTTTCTTGAATTTCATGACTTCTACACCGAACATTTCACTCATATTGACAATCGGTTCTGTCAGTTCAGTGACTGGACCTTGCAGTTCGAACCCTACTAGGTTATCGAATTCAAACTCAAGAGGAAGTGGGCCTTCGGGTGGGGTATGTTGCGAATAGATGACCCAATCATCTTTCATTTCTGCATTAATATCGATAGAGGAAGTGGCTTCATTATAGCTTGCAGACCATTGTATCATATCTAGGTCTTGGCCCACAGCAGCCATCGTGATTAGCACAAAAGATAATAGTAGTAATTGTCTCATAGGAGTCGTCTCATTTTAGATGATTTCAAATTTCAGACACTTCAGCCATTAATTCTTGATTATTATTACAATTATAACAACCTTAACTTTTTACGAATCTTTTCGTAATAACAGGTCTAGACAGCAACCGAATGATCTCTAAGCGCCTCGTTAAGTGAGGTTTTCTTGTCTGTACTTTCTTTTCTTTTGCCAATAATCAGGGCACAGGAGACCTGATAGGTGCCAGCTGGGAACGCTTTGGGATAAGTGCCAGGAATAACGACAGCGCGCTCAGGAACCTCACCCTTATAAGTAATTGGCTCTGGTCCCGAGACATCTATGATGTGAGTGGACTTAGTCAGTACCACATTAGCGCCTAAGACAGCCTCTTTTCTGACTCTTACGCCTTCTACCACGATACTTCTAGATCCGATGAAGCAATTATCCTCTATAATCGTTGGACTAGCCTGAGGCGGTTCTAAGACCCCTCCTAGACCGACACCGCCAGAAAGGTGGACATTCTGCCCGACTTGAGCGCCAGAACCGACTGTTGCCCAGGTATCTACCATCGTACCTGAACCGATATAGGTCGCTAGATTAACGTAGCAAGGCATGAGTATCACGCCTTTTTCTTGGAAGGAGCCATAGCGCGCTACTGCAGGTGGTACGACTCTGACACCTCTCTCAGCATGATCTCTCTTGAGCGGAATCTTATCATGATATTCGTATGGACCGACTTCTATTGTTTCCATTTTCTGAATAGGGAAATAGAGTGATACGGCTTTCTTGACCCACAGATTGACCTTCCAGTTGTCACCATCAGGTTGGGCGACGCGGACTTGGCCTTTGTCTAGGAGCTCTATGACCGATCTTACAGCAGTCTGAGTGGCTTCTTCTTTGAGTAATTCTCGGTTATCGTAGGCAGCTTCGATAAGGCTTCTGATTTCTTCCATTATGACGTTTATTGACGGCAAAAATGACAAGAAAACTCTGTATTACCTTATGAACCTTTACATTTGCGCCCTAATACATGACTTATGAGTTTATTGACAGTAGGAACGGTTGCCTTTGATGATATCCAGACACCTTATGGACACGCGGAAAAAGTAATTGGTGGGGCCTGCACCTATATATCGTGGGCCGCTTCATATTTTATTAAGGATATCAGATTGACCTCTATTGTTGGGGCTGACTTCCCCAAGGAAGAGATAGCAGAACTAGCAGCGAGAGGTGTCTCTATGGAAGGCCTCAAAGTTATCGAAGATGGCAAGACCTTTTTCTGGGCAGGAAAGTATCATGAGAACATGAACCAGAGAGATACGATAACGACGGATCTCAATGTACTAGATGATTTTGATCCTGAGTTACCTGAGTCTTATAAGGACAGCCAGTATATCATGCTCGGTAACTTGACACCTGACATTCAGATCAGGGTCATGGAGCAGCTACCTTCTACAAAATTAATCGTATTGGATACGATGAATTTTTGGATGGATATCGCCATGGATAGACTCAAGGAGGCCATTGCCAAAGTCGACGTCTTGACGATCAATGATGAAGAAGCAAGACAACTTTCTGGCGAATATTCTCTCGTCAAAGCGGCTGAACAAATATTCAAAATGGGGCCTAAGTATCTCATCATCAAGAAAGGTGAACATGGTGCGATGTTGATGTCACCAGACAAAACCTTCTATTGTCCCGCACTGCCCTTAGCTGAGGTCAAAGATCCTACTGGCGCAGGCGATACGTTTGCAGGAGGCTTTATGGGCTATATCGCTAAGACAGGAGATATCTCCTTCGAGGGAATGAAAAAAGCAGTGGTCTATGGTTCTGCTATGGCTTCTTTCTGTGTGGAAGAATTCAGCTTAGGTAAGATGAAGACCCTGACACAACAAGATATAGATAGGCGTATTCAGCGTTTTGTTGATTTGACCAGCTTTAGTATCTAATAGATTACCGACTAAGTCAGCTTCTCACATAATTGCTTGCGCCACAAAGGCTTATGTAGCAATAGGTGACCGATAAGAAGACGATTGATTAGATCGTACTTAGAGCCTAATCGCTGCATTATAGAGTCCTAAGTGCAGTAGAAAGGTCAAATCTTACTAAACCAATAAATTCTAAGGCTAAATCAGCTGATTTTCTGTGGTTCTTGTTTTCAAGTAATATATTTGCGCACTATTTACAAAAATGAGGTGCTAGAGCCTCATTCTTACAGGGCGTGGTAGCTCAGCTGGTTAGAGCGCCAGATTCATAATCTGGAGGTCGGCGGTTCAAGCCCGCCTCACGCTACTTAGAAAAAGTCCCAGGCTTTAATTGAGCTTGGGACTTTTTTATTTAGTTACAGTCAGCTCTTATCCCGATGATGTTGTTCGAGAATTTATTATTTTTAGACAGCCCTGACTAAAAGTGGAACAATTGGTAGGACGCCTAATTTTAGCCTTTTCGAAAGTGTAGCAATTCTCACCCCAAAGAAAATACAAATCAAAGTTATTGGGTACTCTATAAAAGTCTATTTAGAAGGAGGAGGTTCTCAAAAACACGTTAAAGGTGTTGCTGTCCAGCATTTACATTTGAACGAAATAAGAACTCTACCGATTAAGCTGCCGCCACCATCAGAACAAAAAGAAATTGTCCGACGCGTAGAATCTCTTTTCGTCAAGGCAGATACAATAGAGCAACGTTATACAGCGCTGAAGGAAAAGATAGACCATCTACCACAAGCCCTCCTCGCTAAGGCGTTCCGTGGGGAGCTGCTGGAGGAGATGAGTGGGAAGGGTAAGAAGAAAAATGAGAATTGAAAATGAGTAGAATTAATATATATCGTGTCACTCATCTAGACAACCTAGCCCACATAGTACAGCATGGAATTACGCATAAAAATTCTGCTAATAAAAAACCCTAAGTTTACATCTATAGGCGATCCTTCATTGATTAGTGTAAGAGATAAGAAGCCGACGCCATATGGAACAAGCTTAGGAGATTATATTCCTTTCTATTTTTGTGTAAAAAGCCCTATGGTTTATGTTATCCAGAAAGGCTATAATGGCGTCCCTATTCAGAGGCCTAGTAATCTTGTTTATTGCGTAAGTAGTGTAACGGAAGTTGAAAATTCTATGCTACCATTTATATATACAGATGGTCACGCAACTGATAGTTTGACGACTTTCTATGATTCCGGAGCTATAGGAAACATGACTGGTCAACTTGATTTCAAGGCAATAAATGCCCAATTCTGGAAGGACGAAGCAGATCTAGACCTTAAAAGAAGGAAAGAGGCAGAATTATTGCTCCTAGGTGATTTGCCAGTAAATCACATTTTGGGCTATATTGTGTATGATGACCGCACGAAAAAGGCGTTATTAGTTTTAGGAATTGATTCATCTAAGGTGCATGTGTCGCCACAGAGATATTTTTAAAAATGATTACTTATAGAACAGGAAATTTATTTGAGAGTGATGCTGAGGCTTTAGTCAATACGGTCAATACGGTAGGGGTGATGGGCAAGGGCATTGCTTTGCAGTTCAAAAAACTTTTCCCTAGTAATTATAAGGTATACTTAGACAGGTGCAAAGCAGGGAGACTTAATATTGGAGATTTGCTTGTAACAGAAGACAGTAGTCTTATCACAGGTCCTAAAACAATCATCAATTTTCCAACTAAAGAACACTGGAGAAAACCGTCAGAGTATGTATACATTGAAAAAGGTGTAATTAAACTTAAGCAGTTGGTTCTTGACATGAAGATTAAATCGATTGCAATACCTCCGCTCGGAGCAGGCAATGGCGGACTAGAGTGGTATAAAGTGAGGGAGATACTGGAAAGGGCTTTGTTAAGTTTAGAAAGCTGCGATATAGTTATCTACGAGCCCAATGCCAATGTCAAAGAAATCCTAAACCAAGAAAGGGTAAAGCTTACAGACGCTAGGGCTCTATTACTTTTCGTTTTGTACAGCTTAGCTAGAAACGGTGAGTTTGTTAGTGAATTTGCTTGTGAGAAAATTTGCTATTTCCTTCAGCGATTTGGTGCAGCCAAGATTTTCAGACTTGATTATTCGCCTAATTATTATGGTCCTTATTCAGGTAAAGTAAGACATCTCTTGTATAAACTAAATGGAGGTTACATCAAGGGCTATGAAGGTAAGGATAAGAAACCTTTTGAATACCTTAGTTTAATAATGGATGCACAAGAAGATGTCATCAAGTATATCCATAATGATACTGAATTACTTAAGATAGCAACTGATACGACTGATTTTCTTGAAGGGTATTATTCATCTTTTGGTTTAGAATTGCTATCCACAGTAGATTTTGTATCACAAGAATCAAACAGCAAAGATTCTGCAGTAATTAAAGAGTCTTTAGAGCGTTGGAGTGATAGAAAGCGAAGCATGTTTTCTAATGATAAATTCATCCAAAAATCTTTGGATCATTTGCAAGCTGCAAATCTAGTTAGCTGAGGACCTAGTCAGTGTCTCTTATGATAGATTGGAGCAATTCAGTTAATACCTGCCTTCCTAGTCCCTAAAAGAAAAGGCTTCCAGAGGAAACCCTTAAAAACATCTTCACCTTACCAGAATTCTCTGTTCGAGTGAATTATTATAAAGGTATGATAAAGAGTGAATTAGTCCCCCTTCATGTAATAACTTAGTAGTAATTAGTTTCCTAGTCAAATAGGGCCATCAAGTCCTTTTTATTCAAGCTTTTAAAGGTGGCTTCGTCAGTCTGGATCAGCTCAGTAGCTACTTTCTTTTTCCTTTTTTGGAGGAGGACGATCTTTTCTTCTATTGTATCTTTACATATCATTTTATAGGCAAATACTTTTTTATTTTGACCTATTCTATGTGTTCGATCTATGGCTTGTGCTTCTACAGCGGGGTTCCACCAGGGGTCTACAATAAATACATATTGTGCTTTAGTCAGATTGAGACCAGTATTGCCCGCTTTGATACTTATTAGAAAAATTTTGCATTTTTCATCTTCCATAAATTTCTTTACGACGGCTTCTCGATTACTAGTAGAGCCATCGAGATAAGCGTAGGGTATTTTTCTGGCGTCTAACTCTTGCCTTATAAGGCTGAGCATCTGCACAAACTGGGAGAACACTAAGGCATTCCCATCACCTATTTCTTCTGTCAGCTTGTACAACAAAGACTCTATCTTCACCGACTTAGCCTGCTCTCCGCTTAGCTTTTTATCCACCAGCAGAGGAGAGTTACACAGTTGTCTCAGCCTTAGTAAGCCATCTAGTACTTTGAATTTTAGCTGGCCGTCAGTATCGTCTAGAGAAAGCAGATCTTTTCTTATCTGATTTTTTAGCTCATCATACATAGTTCTTTGGTGTGGTAACATCTCGCAAACTATTGTAGATTCTACTTTGTCTGGTAGGTCTTGTGCCACTTGATCCTTGGTCCTACGGAGAATAAATGGATGAATCATCTTCAGTAACAACTGAGAAGCATCGTTATTACCTTCCTTATCTATAGGCGTAGCGAAATTTTGTCTGAAATAACTTTGGCTACCGAGCAGCCCAGGGTTTACAAAACTGGCTTGCGCATAGAGGTCAAAGGTGTTATTCTGCACAGGCGTGCCTGTCGCACAGAGCTTAAATGGACTCTGGAGTAATCTTATGGCTTTATATCTTTTGGAAGCGAGATTTTTGATGGCTTGGGATTCATCTAGTATAATATGTGAGAAATTTTTCTTTCTTAGTATATCGATGTCTCTTACAACGGTACCATAAGTGCTGATCACAATATTGGTCTCTTCTATCTGCTCCGCCGTTTCATGCCTTTGGTTTCCGTGATGGATATAATGGCTGAGTCCAGGGTAGAATTTAGTAAGCTCATTTACCCAGTTAAAGACTAGACTCTTGGGCACAATGACGAGCGCTTGGCAGTTCCCTTCTTCTTTGGCAGATGCAAGCAGTGTAATTATCTGCAAGGTCTTACCTAGGCCCATGTCATCAGCCAGAATACCTCCGAAACCAGAAGACTCTAGAAAGCGGAGCCACTGATAAGATTCCTCTTGATAGGGTCTGAGAGTGGCTAAGAGTTCTTTAGGTAATTTCTTTTTGCCTCTAGTATTGTAAGATTCTAATAAGGCTCTTTTGGCCTTTATTTCAGCTAATACTGATTTATCTTTGATCTCATCATAGAGTTCATCTAACACATTGTATCGCAGCTTATTTATCTTAAGACCATCTTTGGACACTTCTGATAGTGCGATCATCTTTGTCATCTTAGCCAACCATTCTTCTGGAATAATACCCAGAGTACCGTCCGAAAGTTCTACATAGGACTGGCCATCCTTGATGGCCTTTATCCATTTTTTTCTTTCTACTTTTTCATCTCCAAAAGTTAAGACTACATTTAGTTCAAACCAGTCTATCTTAGAAGTTAACTCTGACTCTATTTCTGCCTTATGCCTACTAAATCTGATATTCTTAAAAGTATCTAGGCCCTCTATGGTGATTTTATTTTCCTTACATTTTTCAAAAAACAGTAAGTGCCAGTTGCCTTTGATATAACTATCTCTATGTAGATGCCTAAAACTAATATCGTCCTCACTGGTACCAAAGTTGCTATGCAAGCCATCAAATAGATTTCTAAAAGCTTCCACTTCTTCGATCTCAGGTAGTAACACCTTGCCTTTATCTTCTTTGGGAACGACATTAAGGATATTGAAAATTTTCTTCCCATTAGAAAGAAAAGGACAAAAAAGAACATACTGTCCTAGCTCCTTTAGCTTAATGGATTTTTTGAGCTTCTTAGCGTAGACTATATCTGCTGCTAGACTTTCGTCTCGATGTATGGTAAAGGTTTTTTCTAAGTTACTGATTAGCTGATAAAAATCATTTTTGTTTTTCGGCATGTACTTGAGCTCTTGCCGACCTGCCATAAGCTTAGTTAGCTGATAGGTGCCTGGACTATTGTATAGATGAGCAACACCATCGATAATTACAAAATGCCAGTTAAAATGAACTCTATTTTTACTGGCAAGGTCTATTAGTTCATCGTTTATAAAGTAACTGATACTTAGAATATAGATACCCTCTTCTTTACTTACTTGTATATGTTCTACAAAATCATTCTCTGAAAACCTAAATATTGTAAGGTCCTTCTTCTTTAGACTTTGATCGAGCGAACGGTAGTCCTCTGCCGGATTATAATAGTAGTTTATTGTTCTTCTTAGAACGTCTAAGTTTTTTCTTAGAACCTGAATGGTCTTTCCGATAGATCGATAATCAGTTTCTAACTTATTGAGCTCTTGCTCTTTAAAATTATAAGGCCCCAGTTCTTCATAGGCCTGCTTGGCGCCACTTGACAATAAAGTCGGCTGCTCTATGACTTCTATATGAGAAGAGAGTTTGTCACCATTTTTATTAGTTTTTCCAGTTAATAAGAAAACCATCCTATGATAATAAATACCGCTCCTAGAAGACCAAGCAAGGGCTTCACCCTTTTCGAGGCTCTGAGTAAGCGTATCCAGTACTAGATTTTCTTTTTCCTGACTATGGATATTGTATTTAGCATTTAGCTTGAAGATAGAGTCCTCTACCATTAAAGCAGTATCACGCGCTAAAAACGCCAAACCCCGCTTAGTTATTTCTATTTGGAATAGCTCTGCCACAACCTCTAAGGTTAGGTTTTCGGACTCGGCAAATTCACTCATTATTTTCGTGTATTCTAGCGTTTCTCCATCAGAAGACTGCAATCTATAGAGTAGGCCAGCCAGAGACTCATGGGTATGTGCACATAACTTGTTCTTTGTATAATCACAAGCTTCACAATTGCATAATATTGCTGTATCTGTAATAGAAAAGGTTGCTACATGGGTAATCTTATCTATGCTCCTATTCCAGCCCCAGTCAGTTTTATAAAGGATAGATTTAACCTTGCCATCACTTTCTAAGAAATGTCTTAAAATGGTTTCATTTCGATAAACATTTCTGCGGATACTGCCTATTGTTCTGAGCTCCCCTAGATCTGCTGCTATCTCTTCTAATGACAGACCATTTATGGTATGAGATTTAGACTTACTGTCTCCACTTAATTTGGTAGAGATGGCTTTGGTTTTTTTGACCCTAGTAGTCATAAATGACACGTCTTCTGGGCTAACCATAATACTGTATGCTACAGCTACTATATGTTTGCACACCTCATCATAATGACAATCACACGACGTAGCTATAATCGATGTATCATTATAATTTAGTTGTAGTGCTATATAATAGCTGTCAGAACCGTATACGATAGCTGTAAATTGCTTAGTTGACACATCATATGTAATCGAGTCTATAGAATCCTCCTCATAGATATCGATTCCTCTACCTAATATAGGCCTAGGTATGTTAGCTAGATAGTCATTCAGGCCAGAAAAAAAAATGTCCTTAAATTTCATTGTCGGAAAATACCAAACTAACTTATTTTACTAATAAATAATCAAGCAAAACATTCAGAATAACGTATGAACGAGTTATCGTTAACAAATAGAAAATGCAATATATTGCAACCATCCGTATTAGAAAGCTTATTTGAAAGCAATTCTCTTTATTGTCTATTTTCTAATCATATTCGTTTATCCTGGCTAGTCAGAAAGTAGATTTATAAAAGTGGAAATACGATTGTCCGTAATCATACCAATAGCTGACCACCATTTCCATTCTTGCCCTCTAAGACCCTGAAGGGAGAACTTCAGCCCGCGCCAAGGATGCCCCTCTAGGGGATTATGGGGTGAGCAGAGCATTACGAGCAAACTAAGAAAATCCAATGAAGTAAGAAACAAGCTCTTCGTCCCTCAGCTATATTCTTTTGTACCTTAGACCTATGAACAAATATCTAATTCTGGCTGCAGTGACCTTGTTCTCTATCAGCTGTCAACAAAGAAGTATTCAAAACAACAACCAGACAAGCAGTATAGTGCGTAAGTCTATTATCGATTCCGCTAAGGCAAACAAAGCGCTTAGTAAGGACCCTAACCTCATGACAACACAGGTACTAGCAGCGATGGGTGGTCGAGAAAATTGGGATAAGTTAAAATTCGTTTCGTGGACGTTTTTTGGCTCTAGACATCTCATCTGGGATAAGTCGAATAATCGTGTGAGAATCGATTCTCCTCGTGACTCATCAGTCTATACCCTAAATATGTCCACAGGCCAAGGTCGCTTCTGGTATGCCGACAATGAAGTACTGGACCCAGAAGTGAAGAAAGACAAGATGAGAAAAGCCAAGAGTATCTGGATAAATGATATGTATTGGTTATTCATGCCATTCAAACTAAATGATCCAAGTGTGGAAGTTCTATATCTCAGAGAGGATACGCTTGATTCAGGTCAAGCTTGTTCCTTGTTTTCATTGACTTTTACTGATGTCGGTGATACACCTGAGAACAAATATGATATATACGTCGACCATTCAGATCACCTCATAAAGAAATGGGGCTTCTACGAAAAACATACTAATCTAACCGCTGACGCCATTTGGCCCTGGGACAATTACCAGCTGTATAATGGACTACTGCTATCAGGTGATAGATCAGATAAAAAGGGCCCATCAAATATTAGAATTTATGACCAACTGGATGACACCGTTTTCAACGCACTAGAATGCTTTAGTTATTATTGATAAAAGTTGGAACTGAATCTATTAGAATGCAAAGAGGGGTTAA
>CALEAC010000186.1 GCA_937944095.1 uncultured Saprospiraceae bacterium | reverse complement strand
GTTTAGATTTTTTCATATTAAAGATTCTTATATCTGTAATTAGTATCTTTATACTATGGAAATAGGAAGTAATTACGATTCTGGATCGGTAGAGGATAAATGGTACAAGTACTGGGAAGAAAAAGGGTATTTCAAATCAGTACCAGACGAAAGAGAGCCTTTTACGATATTGATTCCGCCACCCAACGTCACGGGTGTTCTACATATGGGTCATATGCTCAATAATACAATCCAAGATGTATTAATCAGAAAGGCTCGATTAGAAGGTAAGAATGCCTGCTGGGTTCCGGGCACTGATCATGCTTCAATAGCTACTGAAGCTAAAGTCGTCAGAAAACTTAGAGAACAGGGCATCAAGAAGTCAGACCTCTCAAGGGATGAATTCATGAAGCATGCTTGGGAGTGGACCGACAACTATGGTGGGATTATTCTAAGTCAACTCAAGAAATTAGGAGCTTCGTGTGATTGGGATAGGACAGCCTTTACGATGGATGATAAGCGATACAAAGGCGTCATCAAGGTCTTTGTCGATCTCTATAACAAAGGGAAATTATACAGAGGCCACCGAATGGTCAATTGGGATCCAGAAGCCCAGACGGTTCTATCTAATGAGGAAGTACTCCATAAGGAGGAGTCTGCGAAGCTATATCATGTTAGATATCAGATCCAGGGGACCGATGATTACATCACGATTGCAACCACAAGGCCAGAAACAATCTTAGGCGATTCGGCTATCGCAGTCCATCCAGATGATCCTAGGTATACACAACTGAAAGGGAAACATGCCATCGTTCCCAAAGTAAATAGAGCGATTCCAATCATATTCGATAATTATGTGGATATAGAGTTTGGTACTGGTGCGCTCAAAGTAACCCCTGCTCATGACGTCAATGATTATGAGCTCGGTAAGAAACACAACTTAGAAGTCATCGATATTCTTAATGATGATGGCAGTATTGCCGAGGCAGGTCAGTTTTATGTTGGAAAGGACAGATATGAAGCCCGTAAGCTCATTATTAAGGACTTACAGGCTAGCAGCCATTTGGTAGATATAGAGGACCTAGTGCATAATGTAGGGCGGTCAGAGAGAACTAATGCTGTCGTCGAGCCTAAGCTCTCACTGCAATGGTACGTCGATATGCAGTCTCTCGCCAAGCCAGCTCACGAAAATGTCCAAAACGATACCATCCAGTTCTATCCTGAGAAGTATAAGAATACCTACGCCCATTGGATGGAGAATATCAGAGACTGGTGTATCTCTAGACAGTTATGGTGGGGGCATCGGATACCAGCTTATTATTACGAGGATAAGGTCTATGTTGCTGAGACAGCCGATGAGGCACTCTCTATAGCAAGAAAAGATTTGTCTAAGCCTGAGCTTCAGTTAACGGACCTAAGACAAGATGATGATGTCTTAGATACTTGGTTCTCATCATGGTTATGGCCCATAAGTGTTTTTGACGGCTTCGAAGACCAAACAGAACTAGACTATTATTATCCAACTTCAGTCCTAGTCACAGGCTGGGATATTATCTTCCTATGGGTCGCTCGGATGATCATGGCTGGTTACGAGTGGAAAGGAGAGTTCCCGTATAAGGATGTCTACTTTACAGGTATGGTCAGGGATAAGCAACGTCGCAAGATGAGTAAGTCTCTAGGTAATTCCCCTGATGCTCTGAAACTAATAGAGGATTATGGTGCAGATGGTGTGCGATACGGGATGTTATCATGCTCACCTGCTGGTGGTGACTTACTCTATGATGACTCGCTGGTAGATAATGGCAGGAAGTTCACGAATAAGATCTGGAATGCAGTAAGCTATGTCTTGAGCCAAGAAGTTGATGACAGCTTACCGATGCCAGACCACGACCAGTTAGCGATTAATTGGATTAACAACTTACTAGATGACACGATAAACAGTATCCAGCACTCTTTCTCTGAGTATCGCCTGTCGGAGGCACTGATGACCATATATAAGTTCGCTTGGAACGAACTCTTCTCATGGTATCTTGAGATTATAAAACCTGATTATCAGCAACCGATTAATCCTAAGACGCTGGAGGAATCAGTCGCTGTCTTTGAGAAAGTTTGCATCATCTTGCATCCATTCATGCCCTTTATTACCGAGGAAGTGTGGCACCAACTGCGGGATAGAGCAGAGGGCGAAGACTGCATCGTTTCTCATTATCCAAAGCCGAGGGAAGTTATAGATAAGCAGCTTCTGAATCAAATGGAACTGGTTAAGAATATCATTTCTAATGTCCGAGATATAAAAAACAAAAACCAAGTATCCTCTAAGGAATTGGTCTCACTTACAGTTATCGATAATGATGAGATAGAGGCTTGCTTTCAGAATAAGGGTGCACAAGAAATAATCAGGAAACTCGCCTTCGTCGATGAGATTAAGATCAGTAAGACAGATGAGGGTGTGTCTGGCATTTCATTCATCAGTGGTAAGACCAAAGTATTTGCCCATCTAGACTTAGAGGTGGATGTGGAAGCTGAATTAGCCAAGGCGCAAGAGATGCTAGAATATGAATTGGGGTTTGTAAAGTCAGTCAGTAAAAAACTGAGTAACGAGAGATTTGTTAGTGGTGCTCCAGAACAAGTAGTCGCCAATGAAAGGAAGAAACTCGCTGATGGAGAAGCTAGAGTTAAATCTATACAAGAAAGAATCGACCAGCTCAAACGTGGTTAATGAGCAGCCAAGTTTTGCTCATTTCCTATTGATAAAATATGTTATCAGGTTCTGTTATTTGGCTGTGGCAATGGGCGAATTTGCAGGAATGATATTTTGGATCTTCATCGACCTATTCTTATTTATGGGCACAGCTGGTTGGGTTCAATGGTGGGGTGCAAGTAAATTAATAGATGGCTCACCCGAAGCTAAGGTTATTCTTCCTGTAGGCTTTGTCGTAGAGTACGTCGCTTATGTCAATTTGTTTAACGCTGATACGAGCCAATTAGGGCATGTGTTACCAATATTGGTAAGCATCTTTGTTTTCTTAGGTGTCTATCGTAGTGTGATATTCAGATTCACTCAGTAATTAGTCCTAGAAAAAAAAGAGGGCTTGATCCAGTTTGGATCAAGCCCTCTTAATATATTTGAGCAAGTAGAACTACTTATTAATCATCACTTTCTTACTTGTAAAGCCTGCATCACTTCTCACATTCATAAAGTATACGCCATTAGGAATATTCTTAACATTGATATTGAGTACGTCATTTTTGACATTTTGGTATTTGTCAGCCAGGATCATTCTGCCTTGTATATCCACAAGTTCTAGTGTTACAAAATCAGAAACCTCTTCTAATTCTATATCAATAGTTAGCAGTTCAGAAGCAGGATTCGGATAGATTCTAACACTACTAGCTGCATCTTCTGTCAGGTCTTCTGTATCTAATGGCTCAGCTGATATATTCATTTCTAACCAGAGCTGATTTTGCTCTAGAAGCGTAGCGAAATTACCACCACCAATCACACCATCCCAGCTCAGATTGTCTATTTCTTGGAATGAGCCATCAGTTAGACCCTTAGCAGTACAACCGACATAACGATCTATGTTAATGTTGTCCATCGCAAGATTAGTTGCATCTGTTGCCCATTGTCTTTGATTAGTATTATTGGTAGCTGAATTAGCGACCATAGATACAAAATCTGCGTCATTCGTACTTGTAGGTACAATTGCAAATGCTAATAAGTATCTCATGTCATCTAGTAATTCCAGTGGTTTGAGATCTCCATTGGCATCTAAGTCAGGTGAGCCAGTTGTCGGATCAGCTTTTGCCATTCTAATATTGACCTCTCTTCTTGAACCTAGATTAGGATTAAGAAGTACACTATTAGATCTGATATTGAAATCCATGTCTTCTCCCATCACACCTAGCAACCTGAGGTCAGCACCATCTACTATGTAATTACCGAGTTGGTCGATAAGAGCAATTGACTCAGGATCATCTCCAAAGGCATCTGGTCCTGGAGTCCAAGCGTAGAGGTAAACAAACAAATCACCAGAGTTAGTCGGTCTATCTACAACACCAAACTTAAGTGTATTAAGTACATGACCATCACCGTTCGGTAAGTAGAAAGAATAACCTATTGCGTGTCTGAGGCCTATAAAATTGCCATTGGTTGGATCATCGAAAATCAATCCATCAAAGAAAGTCGGACTTCCTGCAGGTTCCGGACAAGATCTCCATGTGTCTTCGCTTATATTGAAACCATAGCTTAAAGTATCACTAACTGTAATAGAATCTCCTTCTGTGATGTTGCTCATGATTACTCGATGGCTACCCATTTGTGTAGGTACATAAGTGTCTGAGAAAGTATTGTTTTCATTTAAGAATACAAATGGTGGTTGATCTTCATACGTATCATTAGTGAATGTTGCTTCGACATTTCCACCAGGTCCTATGACCTCAGCTTGTAGTGTAACATTAGTAGCGTCTGTACTTCCTCTATTTTCTATATCTACATGGAAGGCCATGTCTTGTGCTTGAGAAAGTGGAATCTCATAAGCTGGTGCAGCACTATAGAAATTTCTTCTAATCTGAACATCATGATATTCTGGTGCTGAGATTAGTGAGACATCATCTAGTGTATAATAGTAATAGTTACTGAAGTGATTGAACTTCACGATGACACTACTTTCACCATTATATGATAATAGTGGTGCATCGAGTGTCTCAAAGCCACCAATATTTGTTTCAGCTGCAGACGTTACATCCAAAGAGTCTGGCCATGTAACGCCACCATCATAACTAGAGATTAATAACGTCTGTGCATTAGTGAAATATCTCCATGCCTGAGTAAATCTTAAGAACAGCGCTTCAGCATCAACACCAGAAAGGTCTATTTCTGGACTGATAAGTTCTCCAGCACAAGGCACCACACACGGACCACTACCTTGAGAGGTGCCTTGTGTATCTAATTGGTCACTGGCAAAAGCCATATAGCCATTACATGCGCTTGCTGAGGTAAAAGAAAAGTTTGTAAATAATCCAGGGACTATAGAAGCACCAGTCCATGCCCATGAAGTATCTCCTTCACTGACAACAGTCCAGCCATTTAAGCCCCCATCGAAGTCTCCTTGACCAGGTTGGTCACCCCAAACTGTATTTTCTGGATAAGTAAGTGGATCACAAATAGTATTGAATTCCACTTCGATTTCGCCGCCTTCTGCAAATTCTCTGATAATAAGACAATCATCATAGGACATAGCGTAAGTGGGTATGGTAACTTGGTCACCGACATCACCAGGAGCCATTCCTTGAGGTCCATTTCCAGCTTCGTCAGCTCTGTTACATATGACTACGGCGACAGCACCTGCCATTTCTGCATTTAGCGCTTTTGTACCAAACTGGCACTGACCTCGATCTACAAAGGCAATTTTACCCTCTACATTCTCAATTGAGTTCTCACAACCATCTGTGAGTATATCGACACCGTCTATTCCGAATGTGGCTCTACCTGATTGTGCATCCGGACTACCACCCCAACCAGCAAGACCTATTATGTAGTCTCCTGCAATCTCAGGTGGTGATATTATTTGCAAATTGTTTACATCTTGACCTATAAGATGCGAGGTAGCTATCATGGCAAATACGCCAAATAGAAGTTTTGTAAAATTTGATCTCATGATAATACAATTAATTAATGATTAGAAAATCCATGACAAACTACAAATCCTTTCGAAAATTTTGAAAGATTTACAAGCTTGATGTCGTGTTTAAATAGGAAAAGCCATACAGATTGTACTATATGGCTTTTCTTAGGGTGTATATCTATTAGTTATTGATTATAACTTTTTTCGAAGTAAATCCTTCTTCGCTTCTAACATTTAGCGTGTAGACACCAGAAGGTAGGTCTTTCACATCCACTTTGAGCAATTGCTTTTGGATGTTAGTGTAGTTTGCTTTTCTGACCAGCTTACCATTGATATCCGATAGTTCTAGCGATAGTGATGGCGAAGCTTGTTCCAATGCGACTTCTATATTCATCACTTCTGTAACAGGGTTAGGATAGATGCTAATACTACTCGCAGCACTCTCTGTTAACTCTTCAGTATTCACAAACAATGGAGAATCCACTGGTGTATCAGATATAACCATTTCTATCCACGGCTGATTCTGTTCGAATAAGGTCGCGAAAGCTGTACCACCGATATTTCCATCAAATGATAGATTATCTACCTCTTGGAAATTACCGTCAGTAAGGCTCTTAGCTGTGGCGCCATAATATCTGTTGATATCGGTTGTGTCCATCGCAATATTTGTTCCATCAGAAGCCCATTGTCTTGTAATCTCATTATCTGTAGATGAAGTGGCTAAGAAATCTATGAAATCGTTATCGTTAGTACTGGTCGGAACAATAGCAAATACCACAACATATCTAGTATCATCTAGTAGTGGGATAGGTTGTAATCTGCCATCACCTGTAAGTTCTGGCGCACCTGTTAGAGGATTTGCCTTAGCCATATTAACTGTAATATCTCTACGGCTTACACCTAAGTTTGGATTTAGAAGAACTCTATCTGATTGTATACCAAAACTGTTATCCTCACCCATAGCCCCTAGCAACTTTAGGTCAGCTGAATTGATTTGATAATTACCTAGTATCGATGCGACACCGTCTTGCCCATCATCTGAAAAGGCATCAGGACCGGGTACCCAAGCATAGAGATATACGAAGATATCTCCTGAGTTGGAAGCTTTATCGTCTATACCAAATCTGATACTATTCAGGTAATGGTCCTCTCCATTAGGCAGATAGAATGAATAGGCTAAAGCGTACTTGAGGCCAATGAAGTTACCGTTCGTCGGATCGTTGAATATTAAGCCATCGAAATAATTTGGCCAGTCACCATCGGCTGCTGGACTTGGTTGCGGTGCTGTCAACCATGTGTCTTCTGTAATATTGAACCTATAAGATAGAGTATCGTTGGAAGCATCAGAATCCCCTTCAGAAATATTGGACATAAGTACTGTGTAGGTCCCGATCTCAGTAGGTACAAATGTCTCTCTGAATGAACTGTTTTCATTAAGGAATGTGTAGGCTGGCTGAGTAGCATATTCATCATGGGTATAAGTCGCGACTAAGTCTCCAGCTGGTCCGAAGACTTCTGCCTGCGTCGTAATCCCTGATCCATCGATGTTACCTTGGTTGAATATATCCATATGGAAAGGCACATCTTGTGCTTGAGATAAAGGAATCTCCCACGCTGGCGCAGCAGCATAAAATGTTCTAAGTAATCTTATATCGAAATATGAATCATTTACAAGTGTGATGTCATCGATGCCGTAGTAATAGTAGTTACCAAAATGCGCGAACTGTAATTGTACCGATGGTTCTCCATTATATAATCTAAGAGGTACTTCGACTGTCTCGGTGAGATTTCCAGCATTAACAACAGCAAATTGCGCTGCACTTATTGTATCTGGCCACGTTGTGCCACCATCATAACTAGCAATTAAATTAGTGTTAGTATTGGTAAAGAATCGGTACATCTGCGTAAATCTGACGAAAAGGCCATCAACTTCCTCTCCTGAAAGATCGATGACAGGACTTATAAGAGAACCAGAACAACCACCTGCATTAAACGCAGGACAGGGTCCACCACCAAAATTGGCAACGCCAGGTCGTAGAGGATCTGCTTCCCCGCCATTATCAAGGAAATCAGATGGGAACATCATGAAACCATTACAAGAAGTTGGTGCAGCAAATGTCGCGTTGGTATAGAAACCTGGAATCGCTGGATTATCAGTCCATGTCCATGAAGTGTCTTTTTCATTAATGACTGTCCAGCCATTAAGACCATTCTCGAAGTCACCTTGGCCTGGCTCATCACCCCATATGACTCTCTCTGGGTAACTAGGTACACGGCACTGATAGGTCATTTCTAATTCTATATCACTAGACTCAGCAACTTGTCTGATAATCAGACAATCATCGTAGGACATGCCCCATACTGGAATTGTCACACTGCCACTCATAGCTCCACCATCAAGTCCCATGATGCCTCTACCTGCATTACCAGAATCATTACATATGATTGCAGCAACTGCGCCTGCAGTTTGTACAGCTAGGGCCTTAGCGCCGAACTCACAATTCTGACCTTCTCTATCTATAAATGCCAATTTTCCGTTGACATTTTCTATAGGCTCGTCACAAGCATCCGTTACAACACCGACGCCATCTAAAGCGAAAGTAGATATGTAGGTGGCTGTGGCTGAAGCATTGCCGCCGAAATTAGCAGCCAAGGCTGTATATTCTCCAGCTATAGAAGCTGGTTCTGTGATTATACAAGTGTTTGAATTTTGAGCATTAAGCCCAAAGCCTAGGAGCAGAAGACAGCATAAACTCGTAAAATGGGTAAAATTCAATTTCATATTTATTTGGTTTAATAATGAATACATGATTACATGCTTTTGTCAAATAGTTCTTTATAACTATAAGACGCTAAGTTAAGAAAAGATATTAACTGCTATTGTCCGCATAAAGCGTTACTAATGAATGAGTTGGGACCGACAAGCCAATTGTTTCAAGACCCAAATCCTAAGTATTCTTGATTATTAAGAACGCTAACCCCTTTTTTCTCGCAAATCAGTGATCCAGCCCTATTGGCCATGGTTGCCATTTCATCTATTTTGTTACCCTTGAGATATGAATAGATTAGTGCACTTAGCACTGAATCTCCAGCGCCAGATACATCTGCATTATTGACGGCTATTCCGGGAATGAGACCTTTCAATTGTGATTGATGATCACAATAGTAGATGCCATTTTCTCCAAGTGTAATAATGATCATTTTCATATGGTATAGTCCAAGAGTCCGAATCGCCTCGTCTATTTCAGAACGAAGAGGCTTAACCTTATAACCGACCTGTAAACTCAGTTCGTTTAGATTTGGCTTGAATAAGGTGCATTGTGATAACTCTACAAACGAATTATATTTGGGATCGACAAATAGGGGTAGTTCATATCTTTTTGAAATGGCTTGCATGACCTTAATCAATGCTAAAGTGACCACACCTTTGTTGTAATCCTGAATGACTAGTGCGGAGATCTCCCCTTGGAGTGCCAGGGTTTCAATTTTACCTTGGAACTGAGCGACTAGTTCATTTGCGATAGGTGCTTTAGATTCCTTATCTACTCTGAGGTATTGCTGAAAACTTTCATTGACAATTCTGGTCTTGGTCGTCGTCGGCCTATTAGCGTCACTGCTAAAGCTGAACGAGACACCAGCCTCTAAGAGGACCTTAGACAATATCCTAGCTGATTCGTCCTCACCGACAACTGAAAAAAGAAAAGGTTCTAGGCCTAATGCTGCTAGATTCATTGCCACATTTGCCGCGCCGCCAGCCCTATTGTCTATTTTATTTAGATTGATTAATGGCACCGCTGCTTCTGGCGAATTCCGATGGTGCGCACCTATGTGGTAGACATCTAACATGACATCTCCGATGATTATGATTTTTCCTTTTTTGTTCAAACTTCTGCTTGTCAGCTTCTCAGTTCCTCCAAAAGTAATTCTAATCCATCAGGTTGTCTGTTTACAAAAGCTTCATATTTCGCATGATATACTGCTCTATTTGTTGTTAATAGAGACTTCGCTTTGTCGGACACCTCATTCTTGGATTTGACAAGAGTTAGTAGTCCATCTCGAGCAAGTTGCTGTGCAAGAGGAAATTTATTGATATTCGGCCCGCAGATGGCACGAGTACCATGTGCAATTGCTTCCAGAACGTTATGTGGCCCTTTGGCGAATCCACCTCCTATATAAGCGACATCGCAGTTGGCATATAGATTCTTAAGGTCGCCCATTGTATCCACGATTAGGAAGCTTTTAGATATAGACTCATAAGCGGAGAACAAGGTGATTTCTCCGCCAGTCACAGCTAGTATGGCTGCTATTGCTTTATTATCGATGTCATGTGGTGCTATTACAAAGTTCCAGTATGGAAGTTGTTTGATCAAGTCTCTGAGAATCTCAAGTTCGGTAGGTAATAGACTGCCTAGTGCGATGGCTGGTGCTTCATTCTGCCAAGCTATAGTATGGATTGATGCATTGTTGTAATGAGCTTGCTGTATACGTGTGTCGCCAATAATTTCTAGTCTAGAGAATCCATGGTTTTCTAATATTTTTTTCGACCCTTCATTGTGACAAAATATGGCCTGACTATTCCGAATGAGATCTGTGAGAGGCTTCATCCATTTAGAAAGCAGATAACTTTCTGCATTTAAATGAAGGCTTGTAAAATAATATGGGATGTCCTTCTCTGAAAGGACCTTGAGTAGGTTGAACCAAAATTCATATTTGATAAACACAACCTTGTTAGGCTGGATGATATCGACGATCGCCTTCTGGTTATGATATAGGTCAAGTGGGATATAAGCTTTATAGGCGTTTTCTGTATCTAGCTTAACTTGTTCGTAACCAGAGGGAGAATGAAAAGTGATTAGAAAACGTAAGTCTAGATCACTCAGACCTGCTATGATGGGCTTTGCCATTTCGAATTCGCCATACGAAGCGGCATGAATCCAAATGATCTTTTTGCCAGCCCATTTTAATTTTATTGTTTCTAGACCGGGAGTCTGGTTTGATCTACCTTGTATTAAGAACTTGGCCTTAGGAGAGACGAATGAGCTAAGTCGAATAAGGATACCATAAGTCCGTATCAGAAGAGAGTAGAGCTGGAACATAGATTAATAGAATATGTCTACTTGCTCTCTAGTTAGTTTGGTTAGAGGCAAATACCACTTGGCTTCTAGGCTTAGTGATAAATCCAATCTCGTGCCAGTAGGTTTGTTCCTGGTATCAAAGTCTATTGCTCTTACACTTTTAGTGAATCCTTGCATGAATGCGAGTCCGATACTCCAATTTAACTTAGGAGAGAGGTGAAGGTAGCTTAGTGTCTCTTTGATAGTCGGTCCTCGAGTAAGCCTATCATAGCCTTTGAGATAATCTCCTGTAAGTTGGGTGGCTGTTGATGATTGATCCCGAAAACGGATATTATGAGACCAGATGCCAATCCCCAAGCCCGCATTGAGGCCACTCAATTGGGTTTTACCAAAGGAAAGTAAGGTCCTATTGATATACACGCCAAGGTAAGCGCCGTTTCTCCGAAGAAAAACATCAGCAGTGCGACCATCTATGCCTAGGATAGCCCCAGATTCCGCACGAATAGAGCTCAGTGCATCTTCCTTAATCTTCTCACCAAACTGGAACTCTGCTTCTAATCCCATGAAACCTTTCAGTTTTGGGCTATATAAATCGAGGGATATAGCTGCATGAAAACTACTCCCAAACCGGTCAGCCAACTCACCAATTGGTATATCTAAGCCATAATTAGAGCCTAAGGCTAAGAATCTTTCACCTTTTTCTTGTGTATATGACCTAGCGCTCCAAAGCAGTAAACTGATAAGAATAATTAGGCTTAATAAGGATCTATTGTTCATGAACGACTGATTATCATGGTTCTAAGGACAAGTATAGCCATATTATTGTTCCATATGGATTCTTCTATTATGATATGTCCTAGTCCATAACTCTAGCTTGTATAATGTAAGTTAGATATTGAATTATTAAAATAGTTAATATGTTCTCATATTTGTGTATCCAATTCTAAATGGAAAGAAATCATATGAGATTTTTTCTGCTTGTACTATTTGTCTTTGCCACAACATTGTTGAAGGCCCAAAATGTCTTTGTAACTAAGGAGAAGATTCTGCTGGAATTAGAAGCTAGAGAACTAGATGTGGAAGAGGTAGAAAGCCTGCTAGAGGAAAAAGGTATTCAACTCGAATTCTTAGATGAGAATACAATTTCTCCTGAGCAAATTCTAGTCATACAAGAGGTTATCTTAGAATTAGAGACCAAAAAGAAAGAAGAAGCTGAGGCGCTAGAAGCTGAAGAAGAGGAAGAAGAGGAATTAACTGAAGAAGAACAATTAATTCAGGACAGCTTAGCGATGCTAGAAGAAGTGATCGAAGAAGAGGAGGTCGATGAAGAAAATATTGTAACCATATTTGGGCAAGGCTTGTTCAGGCATGATATCTTAACGATTCAGCCTAAGTCAGGGGAACTCAAAGCACCTGATTCCTATGTAATCGGACCAGGGGATGACTTAGTGGTCTCAGCTTGGGGCCGTTCCCATTTTGATAGGGAATACAAAGTTGATGATAGTGGTTACATAAGACCCCTAGATGGCAAGCGGAGAGTGTTTCTAAAAGGCCTCACCCTCGGTGTGGCCAGAGATAAATTATTCACTTTCTTTTCTGACCACCTCACTTTCGGTCAAGGTGAATTCGATGTTGCTCTTAATTACTCTAGGACTGTCATGGTTGGTATATATGGAGAGGTCCACTCTAAGCCTGGGACTTTCGCTATACCAGCATTTAACTCTGCATTTAATGCACTATCAGCAGTAGGTGGTACTAATGATATCGGGAGTCTAAGGAATATCCAATTACATAAATCCGATGGTAGTAGCAAGAGAATGGATATCTATGAATTCATGAAAAACCCTTCAGTTTCCTCTGATTATTACCTTGAAGAAAGCGATATAATCATTATTCCTGTTATCGAGAAACTTGTCTCGATCGAAGGGGCGATTAATAGACCTCTCAAGTATGAACTTTTAGAGAAAGAAGGACTAAGGAGTCTATTGGATTACTCAGGCGGGTTTACTGATAATGCCTTTAAGAAAAAGATACAGATTGTTAGGTTCGAAGATGATGCACAGAAGATATTAGATGTGGATTGGAGGGATTATGAGAACAATGGTAGAGATGTTGATTTATTACACGGTGACAAAGTGATTATAGAGGCGATAGAGAAAGAATACGAAAACTTTGTCGAAGTGATAGGTGAAGTATCTAAGCCAGGGATATTTGAAAGAATAAAAGGCATGAAAGTCAAAGACCTTATAGAAAAGTCAGGCCTGACCAGCTTATCAGAGACTGAGGTGGTTTTCTTGACCCGTAATAAGACTGATGGGACTTCTGAATACTTGAGAATTAATCTAGATGAGATACTGAAGAATCCTAGTAGTGGTTCGAATATCCTCCTACAAGACAGGGATAAGATTGAGATTTGGCCTAAGGGTCGGTTTGCCGATGAGGTGAATGTCGCTATAGATGGGGCAGTCAGATATCCAGGACTCTTTCCATATGATGGGAGTCGATCGATAAAAGTGAGAGACGCCATCCTTATGGCAGGCGGTATGAGAAGAGATGCTTCTAATTTTGCGATTATCCATCGTAATGACCCTCTTAATCCGAAGGTGAAATCATATAAGACCATTCCTGATCTTGACTTAATTTTCGAAGACCCAACAGTTGGTTCTAATTTCGTACTTAATCCGTTTGATAGTCTAGTCGTTAAGTCTAAAAATACCTTCTTAGAAGAATCTTATGTCAGAATAGAGGGCGCGATTAATACACCTGGCGAATACCAGTATGGCCAGGACATGACGATTAGGGACCTGATGGTCCTTGCAGGCGGATTCAAAATGGCCGCATCCACGAATAATATAGAGATATCACGGGTTATTATTAAGAATAATCAGCCAACTCGTACAGTCGTGGCCAACATCGAAATGGATAGAGAATTCAATGTAGTGAGGTCGACAAATCCAGAGGGCGAATATAAGCTAGAACCCTTCGATAACATCGCTGTCAGATACATCAAGGAATTCGAATTACAGAAGAGAGTGTTCCTAGATGGGGAGGTTCTATTCCCTGGTCCATATGCCATCTCTAAGGATAATGAAAAGATTCTCTCTATTATAGAACGTGCAGGTGGACTAACTGACGAAGCATTTCCTGCGGGTGCTACACTTATTAGAGATGATCAGGATTATGGATCTGTTGTGATTAAGCTAGAAGAGATTATAGATAATCCGTCTTCAGAGTTTAACTTCCACGTTAAGAATGGTGATCGAATCTCAGTGCCAAAAATTAAAGAGTTTGTAACGATACTCGGTGCAACAAGAGCACGAGAAGTCGTCGGCAAAGAGAATATTAATGAAGGAAACGCCATCCATGTGCCCTTTCATAAGAATAAGGATGCCTTATTCTATATCAATGAGTACGCCGGTGGCTTGCATGAAAATGCGGATAAACAAAAGATATTCGTCGAGCATGCTAACGGTGAGATCAAGCGACCACACTCCGGTTTCTTAGTGAAGAGATACCCTAAAGTTTATCAGGGGTCGATTATTTCAGTTGGGTTTAAGTCTTTCGAAAAGAACGAAGAAGAAGAAAAGAAAGATGTAGACTGGACCAAAGTATTAGGGGACTCCGTCGCTCAGGCCATGAGTATATTAACACTCATAGTCCTAGTAACTCAACTTAATTAATTTCTAGGTCACTGCAGCTATACCCGGTAGGGTTTTGCCTTCTAGGAATTCTAACATTGCGCCACCCCCTGTCGAGATGAAACTCACCTTATCTGCTAGCCCAGATTTGTTGATAGCTGATACAGAATCTCCCCCTCCGATAAGAGAGAACGCACCCTTGTCTGTTGCTGCTGCGATGGCTTTGGCAATACTAAAAGTACCATTAGAAAACTTTTCAAACTCGAAAACACCTAAGGGCCCATTCCATAGAATCGAACTGGATTCAGAGATGACTTTACTATAGGTCTCAATGGCTTCAGGGCCTATATCTAGACCCATCCAATTATCATGGATTTTCATGGTGTCACAAATCATTGTATCCGCATCCCTGCTGAATTTGTTACCAGCAATAGTGTCTTCTGGAAGCAACAACGAGACATTTCTATCAGCAGCCTTTTCCATCAATTCTCTTGCAAGATCGACATAGGCTGTTTCCACTAGAGAATTGCCGATGTCGCCATATTTAGCTTTGATAAAAGTATAGGTCATACCACCTCCGATAAGGATGTTATCCGAGAAATCTATGAGCTTTTCGATCAGCTGTATCTTATCCGAGACCTTAGCACCACCTAGTATTGCTGTGAAAGGTCTAGCAGGACTGTTGAGTACTTTCTTAGCACTATTAATTTCATTTTGCATCAGTAGGCCGAGAGACTTATCTTCTGGTTCGAAGAACTTAGCGACGACAGTGGTAGACGCATGTGACCTGTGAGCTGCACCGAAAGCATCATTAATAAACACATCGGCAAGCTTGGCCAGTTTAGCAGCTAATTCCTCATCGCCTTTGGTTTCTCCAGCTTCGAACCTTGTGTTCTCGAGTAAGAGTACTTCACCAGGTCTTAGTGCAAGCGCTTTGTCAAAAGCCATAGTGCCGACAGTATCATTAGAGAACTTAACTTCTAGACTTAGTCGTTCTGATAATCTCGGTACCAAATGCTTGAGCGAGAACTTCTGCCTGTTGATAGAACCATCCTCTAAGGTGTTTTTCTGTGGTCTGCCTAAGTGAGACATCAGAATCACACTACCACCCTGATCTAAGACAGCCCGAATAGTCGGGAGCGCCCTTATAATCCTAGTTTCATCAGTGATATTATGTTCCTTATCGAGTGGTACATTGAAATCCACACGTATCAGGACCTTCTTACCCGAGAGATCGTTAAGCATAATTATTATTTATATGAAAAGTTGTCGTCTATACTCTAGCTGTCAGTTCTGCTAGTCGAGCAGAGAACCCGGCTTCATTATCATACCATGATACGACCTTCACTAGTCTACCTGATACCTTAGTCAGACCAGAATCAAAGATGGAGGAGTATCTATTGCCGATGATGTCAGAAGATACGATAGGGTCATCAACGTATTGTAGAACACCTTTCAGTTGTTTGTTGGCATATCTCTTGAACGTTTTATTAACCTTTTCTACTGTTACGTCTTTGTCGACCATAACATTGAGCTCGACTAATGAGCCAGTGATAACAGGTACTCTGACAGCCATTGCAAATAACTTTCCTTCTATTCCAGAGATAACTTTGGTCACCGCCTCTGCTGCACCGGTAGAGGTTGGGATAATATTTATTGCAGCCGCTCTTGCTCTTCTCAGATCGCTATGAGGTGCATCTTGTAATCTCTGATCACCTGTATAACCATGTATCGTCGTCATAGACCCTTGGACTAGACCCCAGCTCTCTGTAATGACCTTAACGAGTGGTGCTAGACAATTCGTGGTGCAAGAGGCGTTACTGATTATTTTATCAGTTTTCTTAATCTCGTGATCATTGACACCCAATACTATTGTTTTGATACCATCACCTTTGCCTGGCGCTGAGATAATGACCTTCTTCGCGCCGGCTTTCAAGTGCAGACCAGCCATCTCCTTGGTACGGAATACGCCTGTGCATTCTAGGACGACATCCACCTTGTTTTTCTTCCACGGTAATTTAGATGGGTCTTTCATTGCTGTTGCAAGAATAGATTTTCTACCTACAGTTAGATGTGTATCAGTTGCTGTGACCTTAGTAGCAAATGCACCCTGTGCACTGTCATACTTTAGCAAATGAGCAAGGGTATGATTATCAGTTAAATCATTGATAGCTACAACTTCAATCTTTCTATTCTCTAAAAGCTCTCTGAAGGTTAATCGACCTATCCTTCCAAAGCCATTGATAGCAACTCTAATCTTAGACATATTATTTTATTTATTATTTGATAAGTGCAAATATACTCCTATCTATAATTCTATGGCATGGCTGTAAGGAAATAGCCTAGAAGCTAATTTTGAGATCCACAAAAGAATTAAAAGTGGGGATGTTATGTTCATGAAAGGGCTGTGGGTCCGTATGGGCTGTATAGACGATTACATCTATGCCTCCATTAATAGCAGCCATAGCACCTGTCATGCTGTCTTCTATCACTAAAGTGCTATTGGACTTAGATCCCATTTTTTCTATCGCATATAGAAATAAGTCGGGTTCAGGCTTCCACTTCTGTACATCATAGGCAGAAAAGACCTGTGCTTCGGTAAAATATTTAGCGAGACCAGTGACTCTGAGTGTTTGAGCCATTTTTTTCTGAGGCCCATTAGAGGCAACACAACGCTTGAGAGAACTCACCTTGACTATAAAATCACTGACACCTACCACAGGCTTTAGTTCTTCTTCAAATACTGCTGTCACTCTTGGTCTAAATACACTCTCTAAGTCGTATGGACAGGGCTGTCCTAAGGCACGTTCTATGTATTCTGCAATATAAGTCAATGTGGTCCCAGCGAACTGATCAAAAGCTTCTTGGTCAGTTATCTTGATACCTAATTCGCGCATCAGCTCAGCAATAACTTTATTTGATAGAGCTTCGCTGTCAACTAAGGTGCCGTCACAATCAAAGATGATCAGGTCGTATTTCTTAAGTGCTAATGTCTTCATGGGCAAGGTAGACATAAAGGTGCGAACTATATTTGTGATAATTTTGAGGCGAACCTTAATAAGATAGATGAAACGATCCTTACTACTAATTGTTGCTTTATTGATACTTGGCATTGCATACTATTTGCTTAACAGCTCAGGAGACGGCAAGACCTCTATAATTATAGAAGATAGAGAATTTGTCCTCAATGAACCAGACAAGGTCAAAACGATTACTATAACGTCTACTGCTCGACCACAAATCCACCTACATAAGCACAAAAATGCATGGCTTATCAATGATAAGTACCGGGCCAATGAGAATATCATCAATAGTATGCTCAAAACCATGAAGCGAATGGACATTAAGTACATTCCGACTGTAGCTGAGAATAAGACAGCAAAGGAACGAATGAAAAGACATGGTATAGAAATCGTTACTTATGATGAAGCTGGATCAGTGATCACTGAATTTATCCTAGGCACCAATACAAATGATGAATATGGGACTTATTGTCTGAAAAAAGGCGCTAATCAAGTGTATGTCATGAGTATCCCAATCATAGAAGGCGGTATCAGAAATTATTTCACCATGGATATCCCTGACCTCCGAGACCTAACTGTGCTGTCCTATGATCTGGAAGAGATTAAGCGTGTCGAGGTTAATTACCCCAAGGATACCAAGAATTCGTTTCAGCTCATTCGGACAGAAGACGGTGTAGATCTGATCGCCTCAGGAATTGAGATTCCAGAGAAATTAAGACTAAATAAGAATACGGTCGATGCTTACCTCAAGGACTTCAATCTACTTAAAGCTGAAAAGCTAAATAACGAACATATGTACCGGGATTCTATAGAGCAACTGATCCCTTTTATGGAAATAACGGTCACGACCAAGACCAAGGAAAATCAGAATTATAAGATATACTCCTATCTCGATGTGGCCTTAAGCCGAATCAATACTCGATCAGTAGACGACCTTTCGACGAGGCATGAACATTACTTCGTCTCGACACCAGAGGATGACTTCTTTTTTGTTCAAGATAGATTTATGAGAAAATTCATGCAAAAAGTACTTTACTTTTACTGATCATAATTTTCATGAATGAGGTTCTGTCTAAGCAGCCTATTTCTTGTCGTATCTCTCTTTTTGCTCTGTCCTGGACAGACCGCTCCAACAGCGGTACCTGTTTGGGGCTTCTTCGCTCACAAGTTGATTAATAAGATGGCGGTGTTCACGCTGCCACAGAATCTATTACAACTCTATAAGCCACATCTACATTATATTTCTGAACATGCAGTAGACCCTGACAAGAGAAGATTCATTCTGAAGAACGAAGCAGAACGACATTATGTAGACATCGACCATTGGGATGCGTTCCCCTTTGATGCAGTCCCTCGTTCGATAGAATCGGCCATTCTTAAATATGGGAAATTGATCACGATATCTAATCTTGGGGACACCACCTTTCATGAGCATGAATTGTTGTATTCGATGGAACTCTATCAGCGCGTCATCAAGCAAGATAGATACTCCAGTGAGATAGCTATTCCAGATAGCATCAAGATACAGCAGGATGAAAAAGCGGTCTTTCTTAACGAGTTTGTTGACTATGGTGTGTTGCCGTACTTCTTTCAGGATCATTATCAGAATTTGGTTAGGGCTTATAGTTCTGGGAGTTTGCAGCGAATTCTAAAAGTTAGTGCAGACATAGGACATTACTTAGGAGACGCACATGTGCCATTGCATACAACTGAAAATTATAATGGACAATTGACTAACCAGATAGGTATACATGCTTTCTGGGAAAGCAGATTACCAGAACTTTTTGCTGAGTCCAACTATGATTTTCTAGTTGGTAAGGCAAGTTATATAGAAGATGTAGAATCGTTTATTTGGGATATCGTTCTTACAGCACATGGACATCTAGATGAGGTACTGCGTTTCGAGAAAGAGCTATCAGCAGCTATTGATCCAGACAAGCAATATTGTTTCTCGGATAGAAATAACAGAACGATATGGACCCAGTGTCCGGAGTTTGCGGAGGCATATCATCTGGCCTTAGACGGGATGGTCGAGCAGCAGATGCAAGCCACTATAATTGCCTTAGGGAGTGTATGGTTTTCTGCCTGGATAGATGCAGGGCAGCCAGACCTCAGTTTGATTACAGATGATCGCGATGCAGAGAATATTAATATACAAAGAGAACGTTTAGACAAAGCCTTTTTACAAAGCAAAAGCTATGGCAGACCGCACACCAATTGAAAATTCTACTTCAGAATCTTTTTCTAAAATCGGACTAATATTGAGAGGAGCGGCAATGGGCGTTGCTGAAGTCATACCAGGTGTTTCTGGGGGTACCATTGCCTTTATTACGGGCATCTACAAAGCGCTATTAGATTCGATCAAAGCAGTGGATGGACAGCTAATCAAACATATCTTTTCGCTGAAGCTTAAGCAAGTGTGGATACAGCTCAATGGTGCCTTTCTCTTGTGGCTGATCTTCGGAATGGTACTGGGAATTGGAGTTGGCGTTTTTGGGATAAGTTACTTACTCGTCGCACGACCAGAGATTTTATGGGCCTTGTTTTTTGGATTGATACTCGCCTCGATTCCTTATATGTTATCTAAGCTCAGTAATAGGAATGGCAGCTATATCCTTATCTTTTTAGTGGGTGCAGTCATTGCTTATGGCATCACTAGCCTCAGTCCTGCAGAAGGGTCGACTTCCTACCTATACGTGTTTATTGCAGGATGCATAGCAATCAGCGCCTTAGTCCTTCCTGGGATATCAGGCAGTTTTATTTTATTACTAATGGGACTATATACAGTAATCATCCCTACACTAAGGTCTTTTGTCTCCTCTCCATCTTTAGATCAGTTCATCTTGTTGTCTGTGTTTGGTTTAGGCTGTTTGATGGGCCTTATGGTGTTCTCACGGCTGGTTTCTGGCGCCTTTGAGAGATATCCGAATATCACAATTTCATTGATGTCAGGCTTTATGTTGGGGTCTCTTAATAAAATATGGCCTTGGCGGAATCCAACAATCTACTTGGATAAGACGACTGGACTGAACCAAAATATACGACCACAGGCCTTGAATAGCTTTGACATACACAATGAAAACATCAAGATTTTGCAGGATATTAACGTAGGGCCATCTAGCTATTATGCTGATCCACAGGTAGTTGGAGTCTGTGTTGCCTTTCTATTAGGCATCCTACTTGTTTTTCTACTTACCAAGGCTGATAAGCCTTAGTTTCTTATAAGTTCTACACTGAATGACGGCAATTAGTTACATCTATCATTTTGATATGATATAATTTCTTCATGTATTATACTTTGAATAGCAAGTAATATCATATATTTGTTATTTATAATATGTAATACTCAAAGCGTAACTCATGTATACGAGGAACTGTATTCTGATTTTCCTAGCCTTTTTTACCTGCCTTTCTTTCTCAAACGGCCAAAAACACTATTTCAAGGCTGAAAGGCAATTTGAGTTAAAAGCCTTCGATTTAGCGATCGAGAATGCAAAAAAAGAGTTAGAAAAAGACCCAGATTGTATCGAGTGTCATCGACTGATAGCAGAATCGTTTCGGATGACTAACAATAATGTAGATGCTGCAATATGGTATAGGAAGATGGAATCTTTCCCTAATCTACCTAATGACTATGCATTTAACTACGGCTTGCTTCTTAAGAGAATGGGCCAATATGATAAAGCTAAAAAGTACTTCAATGACTACAAAGTTGTCGATCTTGAGTTAGGAGAGTACTTTGCTAGTAGTTGCGATTTTGCCAAAGCCGAATTGTCCAGAGAACGTGATTTCGAACTGAATCTGTTTGGTATAAGCTCTAAGCATACTGATTTCGGCCCTGCCATATATAAAGACAAAGTTGTATTCTCTTCCTTCAGACCTGATTTCCATCGAAATATCGATAAGAAGAATACAAGTATTATACAAGATGAGAAGTGTCAGTTTTTTATTGCTAGCAATAGCTTCAGAAGTGATCTTAATAGTATCCAATTCCTATTGAATGATTCCCAAGAATCGTTTGATATGGGGCCGATACATTATGCTGCTGATGCACCGGTGTGTGCCGTTACTAAGCACGACTTTAAGGATGGCGAGAAGCACATTTTTACTAATGACTTAGAATTAAGCTTATACCTTGCTAAGGTAGAATCAGATGGCGCATTCTCTGAGTTGCTGCCTTTTCCTCATAATGAGGTTGGCTATGCGACAGGTTTTGGGACACTTAACCCGAAGGGAAATATACTATACTTCTCCTCTAATCGACCAGGAGGTCAAGGCGGATTCGATATTTACGTCAGTTACTTTAAGAATGGTAGCTGGACTTATCCATCTAATTTAGGTCCTAAAATCAATACGGCAGGAAATGAAATTACGCCATTTTATGATGGAGAAAACTTGTATTTCTCTTCTGACCATACGACTGGTTTAGGCGGCTTTGATGTGTTCAAGTCATCTGTAGATGCAGGCAAATGGGCGATTCCAGAGAACATGGGTAACGGTGTGAATTCACCTGAAGATGATTATTACTTCACGAAACACCCTCAGGCTGAGAGCTACTATCTTACATCTAACCGATTAGGCGGTCGAGGTTCACATGATATCTATCTAGTACATAAGATAGAAAGAAGAGAATTGAGTTTGGATATGGCTGAGGCAGCGACACCGAAAGCAGTTGATCTGACGACTGCGGTAATTAATCAAACATCAGCACCTACTGTCAAAAAAGTTAGTGAAGAAAGTGTGCCCTTGGCTACGACGTCAATTATTCCAACTACGAGTACGAGTGCAGAAGCGAAGGCAATAGCACCGAAAACAGAGACAAAGACGATCGACTTCAATGAGCTATTGCCACCTAAGGCTGTAGAGTTGAATAAAACTAATGCAAGATATATTTCTGTCGCTGGCGCTAAAAGAGTTGCCGTGGGAGAGGTGATACTGACTAATTCTAATGTTTACTTCATACAGCTAGCAGCTATGTTTAAGTCTGAAGCAAAAATGGAAAATTTCTCTAGTTTGACTAGATATGGTAGTCTATATAAAATGTACCAATCTAGTGCCACTAAAGTGAAACTAGGGTATTTCTTCGATGAGCAAGAGGCCAAAGAAATATTAAGACAAGTAAAGTCTAATGGTCATAACGATGCTTTTATAACCTATGAAGCTCTGAATACAGCTAGAATGGAGTTAGTGGATATCAGCAATAATAACACAAGTCACACTACAACTGTCTCTAGTTCTAGTGCGCCGAGTTATAAGGTGAGATTAGCTTCTTACGAAGACCCGATTTGGTTTGATGTAGCTAAGGTTAACGATATCGGTGTCATAGAGCAATGGAGTAAAGGGGAATGGACTATCTTTGTATTGAGTGGCTTCAATAGTTTAGACGAAGCCGAAATGGCAAGAGCAGCCGCTCTTAATAGAGGTTTCCATGATGCAGAAGTGGTTAGAGATAGAGGGGGTATCCTAGAAGATTTAGACTAAGAAATACAGACAAGTATATAATAGGAGAAGGCCAGCTTTATGCTGGCCTTTTTTGTTGTTATACACTTTTGATTAATAAGGCGGAAGCGCCGCCGCCGCCATTGCAGATAGCTGCTAGACCTAGTTTACCGCCTTTCTTTGCAAGCACATTTGCCAAGGTGACAACGATTCGAGCACCTGAAGCACCTAAGGGGTGTCCTATAGACACAGCACCACCGAATACATTCATCTTAGCCGCATCGACTTTGAGCAACTTCGCATAAGCAAGTGGTACGACACTGAATGCTTCGTTGACTTCGAAATAATCGATATCAGCTATCGTTGTACCCGTTTGTGCTATAAGCTTCTCTGTGGCCTTAGTAGGGGCAGTTGTGAACCATTCTGGCTCATGTGCTGCATCTGAGAAGCCGACTAACTCAGCTAGAGGCTTGATATTATATTTTTTGAAGGCAGCTTCACTCACCAGAACTAGAGCTGCTGCACCATCATTGATAGTAGATGCATTGGCTGCAGTAACAGTTCCATCTTTAGAAAAAGCTGGTCTCAATGTGGGTATTTTCTCAAACTTCACTTTTTTATACTCTTCGTCTTCAGCCATTACAATAGGGTCACCTCTACGTTGTGGTATCTCTACAGGGACGATTTCATCTTTCAACCAACCAGCTTCTGATGCTTCGGCCGACTTCTTATAAGAGGCCATAGCGTAGGCATCTTGTTCTTCTCTCGATATTTCGTAACGGGTTGCGGTGTTATCTGCACATACACCCATGATACATTCGTTATACACATCTGTGAGACCATCTTTTTGTAGACCATCTACGAGCTGGGCTGTCCCATACTTATAACCATATCTAGCTTGTGGCACATAGAAAGGGACTTGAGACATATTCTCCATACCGCCGGCGACAATGACATCATGACGTCCTAGCATGATGGATTGGGCTGCTAGCATAATGGATTTAGCCCCCGAAGAGCAAACCTTATTGACTGTCGTACACGGGACTGTATTAGGGATACCTGCGTATATAGCAGCTTGTCTTGCAGGTGCCTGGCCTAGGTTAGCAGATAGGACATTACCCATATAGACTTCCTCTACATCTGCCGCAGGCACCTTAGCCTTTGCTAGGGCACCTTTGATTGCAAGAGCACCTAATTGTGTCGCTGCAGTACCAGCAAGCAGGCCTCCAAAACTTCCTAATGGGGTTCTAATCGCAGCTGCGATATATACTTTATTCATAGTTTCTAATGTTTATAATGCGCAAATTGGTAAAATCTTTGTTAAATCAATATGGATAGAGAATTATAATTGAACTTGCTGCGTCTTAGCTATATCAAACAAATCACTATTATGAGATCAGGATTACTTAGTTGCCTAATAGGCTTATTGACACTAAACACAGTATTAGCACAAACTATTGCAGTGGAAGGTTCTGACTCTCAGAAAGCTTACGAGGCACAATACCAAAAAAACATTAAGCTGAGTAAGATTAATGGTGTCTACATACCTGCTACGCTAGATGAAGCGTTTCGGCGTATAAAGAAACTTACCCCTGAAAGCGCTATTCAGAATTTCAAAGCAGCACCAGAAGCACAAGTATGTAAGAGATTACACTTTGGAATAGGCAGATGGATGATAGAAAACTGGAGCTTCTACCCAGGATCAAGAATCTCTCATCTCCTCAAGACTAAAGGTATATTACATCCAGATGATATGGCTCAGTTCCTGCTCAGGTCATTTCATAGAAGTCTCAATGGCCTTGATTCTGATGAAGCGGCCTTGATAGAAGAGCTAGCAATAGAGCGAAAAAGAAGGGGGAAAGAAGCGCTAGGACTATAGCAAAAAATGGTTTAAAAAGATTCTTTGCAACATTTTTTCAACTTGTATCATAATTAAATTAAATATTTGTGGTCTCAATTTTGAGACTTAATGCTGATTGATATTGATAATTAATCTAACCTAGATACCTCTTAATGGCATCCAAATTACTGATCGTAGAGTCCCCGGCAAAAGCAAAGACCATCAACAAATATCTCGGCGATGACTTTATCGTTAAGTCCAGTGTAGGTCATATTCGTGACTTAGATAAGGGCAAGAAGGGTATCGACATAGAGAACGACTTTGCTCTAAAATATGTCGTTTCGGAAGGCAAGCAAAAGGTGGTCAAAGACCTAAAAGAAACGGCTAAAAAGGTAAAGGAAGTCTGGTTAGCAACGGATGAGGATCGCGAAGGGGAAGCCATTTCTTGGCATTTATGTAAAGTTTTAGACCTAGACGAACATTCAACCAAAAGAATTGTCTTCCGGGAAATCACCAAATCTGCTATCCAAAAGGCGATTCAAGAACCACGGAATGTTGATCTCAATATTGTCAATGCACAACAAGCAAGGCGGGTATTAGACCGTTTAGTGGGTTTCGAACTATCAGAAACACTTTGGAGAAAGATCAAGCCTAAATTGTCAGGTGGTAGAGTACAATCAGTCACACTTAAGTTAGTCGTAGAAAGAGAGCGTGAGATAGAAGCTCATGAGGCAAAGGCTTATTATAAGGTTGTTGCCTATTTCAATGTCAAATCTAGTTCAGGTAAGACTGTTACCCTACAGGCGGATCTGAAGTCCAGATTGGAAACAAAGGACGAAGCGGACAAACTGCTTAATAATCTCAAAGGCTCTTTCTATAAGATTTCTGATATTAAGGTCAAGCCGCTGAAGAGGAAACCACCAGCACCATTCACCACGTCTACACTCCAGCAGGATGCGAGTAGAAGATTGTACTTCAATGTGAGTCGAACTATGCAAGTCGCTCAGAGGCTATATGAGACTGGTAATATCTCGTATATGAGGACAGACAGTACGCGTCTTAGTGACCAGGCTTTGGCTGATATCTTAAAAGAGATTAAGTCTAATTTTGGTGATAAGTATTCTAACCCTAGGAAATTCAAAACCAAAGATGATAAGGCTCAAGAAGCTCACGAAGCGATCAGGCCTACTTATTTTGATAGGAAAGTACCAGAGGGTACTAAGATAGATGAGGATATGCAAAAGCTATATTCTCTGATTTGGAAGAGGACCATGGCCAGTCAGATGTCAGATGCCGAACTGGAAAAAACCACAGTAGAAATCAGTACCAAGACGGATGCCGTTTTTCAGGCAGAAGGCGAGGTGCTCAAGTTCGACGGCTTCTTAAAGGTTTATATGGAATCCAAAGATGATGATGATACTTCTGATGCTAAAGGCATTCTTCCTCCACTTAGTTTGGGTCAGGAATTAGAGCTAGATAAAGTTCTGGCAACAGAGCGATTTACACGTCCACCTTCTAGATATACAGAGGCGACACTTGTCAAGAAACTGGAAGAACTTGGCATCGGCAGACCGTCAACTTATGCACCTACTATTTCTAAAATCATGGAAAAGAGTCGTGGGTATGTGTCTAAGGATAAGAAGGATGGGGTAGAGAGGAAGTATAATGTAATTACTCTCCGGAATGATGAGGTGACAACAATTGTAGATACAGAAATGACAGGTGCTGTTAATAATAGACTGTACCCGACTGACCTAGGAAAGCTTGTTAGTGATTTTCTAAGTGAGCACTTCAATGAAATAATGAACTATAGCTTCACTGCAAATATCGAGGATAAGCTAGATGATATAGCTAATGGGGATGTCGATTGGTTAGAGATGATTAAGACGTTCTACAAGCCATTCCACGAAACAGTCGAGCTGACTATCAAAGACGCTGCTCGAGCGAAAGGTCGTCGAGACCTGGGCATAGATCCTAAAAGTGGGCACACCGTCCTTGCTCAAATGAGTAGATATGGACCAGTGGTACAGATAGGTACAGTAGAGGAGGTTGGAGAAGATGCTAAACCCAGATTTGCTAGTCTTAAGATAGGTCAGTCACTAGAAACGATTACTTATGAGGATGCGATGGAGTTGTTTAAACTTCCTATTAACCTAGGGTCATACGAGTCTCATGATGTGATTGTCAAGTCCGGCAGATTTGGACCTTATATAAATTACAACGAAAAGAATATAACGATACCCAAAGGGGAAGATCCTTTGACTTTGGCTATTGAGAGAGCTATAATGTTGATAGAGGAAAGAAAACTATTAGATGCACCAGTCGCTACATATAAGGGTGAGGAAGTGACTAAAGGTAAAGGCCGATTCGGTCCTTTTCTAAAGTATAAAGAATTCTTTATTAATATACCTCGTCGGATTAATTCCAACCATATCACCCAAGAAGAGATTTTTGAGTTGATAGAGGCTAAGTTGGAGAAGGAGGCCAATCGCTTTATTATGCAATGGCCAGATGACAATATAGCCTTAGAAAATGGTCGTTGGGGGCCGTTTATCAGATATAAGAAAAAATCTTTCAAAATAGGCAAGAAAGAAGACGGTGAGCGCTATACTTCTGAAGAAGCAAAGGAGGTCTTTAGCTTAGAAAAGATCAAAGACATCTTGACAGAAGAAGGCGTTAAATTGCCCAAAAAGAAAGCCCCTAAAAAGAAAGCTGCAACTAAGAAAAAGGCGTCAGCTAAGAAGAAAGCTTAAGACAAGAAGTATAGATTTGCTGAGCGACTCTCTGAGATGTTGTGCCATCTCCTAATTGTGCTCTGATAGACTCGTACTCCGTAATCGTTTTTTTTCGTGCAGCACTATTACTGTATTTGATGAAGCTTTCTTTGAGGTGTAATTCGTTGAATGCTTCTTGTAATAATTCTGGCACCACTTCTTTTTGTGCGATCAGATTGACTAATGAGATGTAGTCAGTCTTGACTAGCCGTTTTCCAATCATAAATGAAAGCTGACTCGTCTTATAGACCACGATTTGTGGTACAAGATGAAGTGCTAATTCTAAGGTAGCTGTACCACTGCTACTAATAGCAAAGTCGATCCGACTCATGACACCATATGAGTTGTCATATTCGATATCTATATGAGAGGCGTAACTCTTGATTAGATCTAAATAGAATTTCCTGGGAATATGACTTACACCTGCTATAACGAATTGATAGTCTGGATGCGCCAGCGCAAAAGCAATCATGATAGCCAGATGCTTCTTGATTTCTTGCTTCCTACTGCCTGGAAATAAACCAATGGTCTCTACCTGTTGAGGTAAAGTGTTATGTCTCTCAAAACGAGGAACGATTTCTAATAGTGGATGCCCCACATAGGTGCAGGGGGTATCTAGATTTTTATAGAACTCTTCCTCGAAAGGGAGTATCACAAAGAAATTGTCTGTATTTTCTCTTAGTATCGTATGTCGCCTTTCTTTCCAGGCCCAAAGTTGAGGGGATACATAGTAAGCGACTTGGTATCCTTCTTTTTTGGCCCAAGTCGCCATGCGTAAATTGAATCCAGGATAATCTATAAGTATAATTACATCTGGTGCATACTCCTTTATACTATACTTAGCAAAGTCAAAAAACTTCTTAATTAATGGCAAGTTCTGAATGACTTCCCAGAACCCCATGAATGAGGTTTCCTTTATGGATTTTAGTTGGCCACTACTCTGAGCACTCATCTTGGGTCCACCCCAGAATCGAAAACTTGCTTGCGCGTCTATCTGTTTGAGTTCAGCCATCAATAGACCTCCATAGAGATCACCTGATGATTCGCCAGCTATGATGTAATACTTCAATGGGTCAGAAGAATCTAATGCCGAAATAGAAATACATTGTCCATAATCCTGCATAGATAAGTGTCGCAAGTATGACCCCCTTCAGCAGTTCGACGTGCCTTGTGTTATTTGCAATTTGGGCGGGTAATAGGTTACAACAGATGGATAGTAGACTTAAGGTTTTGAGCCGCTTTGTAAAGGTGCTGCTAGTGACCTCATCCATAACACCACTCTCTGTCAAAGTTGTAAAAATGACTTCGATAGCCCAGTAGCCTAATACAGGCATGGTCGCACCTATCATGAAACCGATCAGCGCTGTGTTATACTTCTTTACTCTTCTCATTCGTTAGCCTTCTAAGAATTTGTAATCTTTTAGTCCCGGGTAATTAGTCAGGTCATGTTGCGAAGGGACGACCGAAACATAGCCATTCTTAAGTGCCCATAGATCCGTATCTTCCTTGATGTCATCTGATATAAATTCTCCTGTGAGCCAGTAATAAGTTTCTCCACGAGGATCTTGGTTTTCTTTAAACTTTTCCACCCACATTCCACGACCTTGTCGGCACACACGAAGGCCTTTTATTTCTCCAGCAGCTAGGCTGGGAATATTGACATTGAGAAGGGGAACGCCATTTTTATTAGAGTTGGATAAGATGTCTTGGATGATCTGATCAGCATACTTCTTTGAGCCAGAGAAATCGGCTTTGTAGGAAAAGTCCGTGAGTGAGAACCCGATAGATGGGATGCCTTCTAGACTCGCTTCCATCGCGGCGGACATCGTACCTGAGTAGATGATATTAATAGATGCATTAGAACCATGATTGATGCCAGATACACAGAGGTCTATGGTTCTATCCTTGAGCAGGACATTCTTAGCAATTTTGACACAATCTGCTGGAGTGCCCGAGCATTCATAGGCTTTGATATTATTAAAGATGGATACTTCCTTGATTCTTATTGGTTCAGTGATGGTGATGGCATGGCCTTGTCCTGATTGTGGCGAATCGGGTGCGACGATGAATACTTCTCCGTGATCAGCAGCGACTTCTATAAGAGCCTTGATGCCTGGTGAAGTGATGCCATCATCATTCGTCACTAGGATAAGCGGCTTCTTTTTTATATTACTCATTTCTTCTTATTTCAATTCAGCTATCACATCTAGAGGTGACCTGACAACTTGATTCATTTCGACTTTTATAACGGCAGAAAGAGGTAGAAATATATCCACCCTAGAGCCGAATTTGATAAACCCTAATTCTTGGCTCTGAGTGACTGTCTGACCTGCTTTGAGGTTGTTGACGATTCTTCTAGCAAGTGCACCTGCAATCTGTCTGATAAGTATCTTATTGCTAGCTGATTTATAGACAGTCGTATATCGTTCGTTTTCTGTAGAAGACTTCGGATGCCAAGCTACCAAATATTTGCCAGGATGATACTTGAGGTATTCTACTATACCGGATATAGGATTACGGTTAATATGCACATTGAGCGGTGACATAAATACGGAAACCATCCAACAATCAGTTTTGAGATATTCTGATTCGAAAGTTTTTTCTATCACCACAACTTTTCCGTCTGCAGGTGTATAGACGAGGCTGTTATCGACAGGATGGTTCTTTCTTGTTGGATTTCTGAAAAACTGCAGAACGATGATAAGTAAGAATAAACTCAATGCGAGCACGAGATAAAGTAACCATGCTGGTGCAAGGCAATATGCGAGCCAGCTCACGCCACATGTCAGAAACAGTGTCAGCAGTAGTGTCGGATAGCCTTCTTTGTGAAATTTCATTTATAAAACGTTATTAAGTATAAAGCAATTGCTGGTAAGCAAAATATGAATCCATCGAATCGATCTAGAAAACCGCCATGGCCAGGCAAGATACTTCCAGAGTCCTTTAGGTCTAAGGCGCGTTTGAGCCTGGACTCTACCAAGTCACCAATGGATCCAAATAACCAGACTAGAAATGCAATTACAAACCATGTAGTGATATCAAATACGCCGAAGATCCCAAATAATAAATAACTGACTATCATCGTAATCATTCCAGCACCCAGAAAGCCCTCTACTGTTTTGCCTGGAGAGACGGACGGCATCAGTTTTCTCTTGCCGATACTGCGTCCAACAAAGTAGGCAGCAATATCACTTACCCAAATCAATAAGATCGTGCCGATGACCAGTTCTCGGAAGCCATCCAGACTATGAAAATTGATATAGCATGAAATATAGATGGCAGGGTAGAAGATAACTTTGAGGAGTGCGCCTTTCGTTGAATCGATTTTTAGAATACCAAATAGATCTAGAATCTGGAAGATGAGCACCGCTACGCCAGCATATATTAGATAATCGTTGACTGAGGTTTTGTATGCATATACGCCAAGAAGGAGGCATAAGACTAAACTGATTATAGCTAGTAAACTATTGCTTTTTACGAAACAATTATTGATTTGCAAGTACTCATAACAGGTCGCAAAAAGCATCAGTCCGAGGAAGACTAATCTAGTGAGATCACTGAAGAAGAGAAGAAATAGAATCGGCAAGCCAAACACAATTGCTGTCCTTACTCGTTTTTTTAGGCCTTCAGTCACTACATTTATTGTATCAAGTCACGTAAAATACTGTTCGGCACAAACTTAAGCCAATCACGAGATTAAACTACCATGAAGAATGACAAGACTAAGTGTAAATCTCAATAAAGTAGCCCTTATCAGGAATGCTCGGGGCGGAAATAGGCCAGATCTCATCCAATTTGCAAAGGATTGCGAAGAATTTGGGGCTCAAGGGATTACCGTGCATCCACGTCCAGACGAGAGACATATCCGATATAAAGATCTGGCACCACTCAAAGCGATAGTCACGACCGAATTCAATATCGAAGGTTATCCTAATAGAAAATTCATAGATGAAGTATGTGCTGTACAACCACATCAGGTAACTCTTGTTCCAGACCCTCCCGGAGCACTTACTTCTAGCGAGGGTTGGGATACAATTAAGGATGGTGCTTTGCTGCTAGAAGCTATAACCGAATTTAAGCGCCATGGTATCAGGGTATCCCTATTTTTGGATCCTAAGCCGGAATTGGTAGAGCCTGCAGCAGCCATAGGAGCGGACAGGGTAGAGCTATACACAGGAGATTACGCAACCAGCTATTTCACTAATAAGCAGCAGGCGATTCATGACCACATAGAGACTGGTCGTATGGCTGCTAAGGTGGGAATCGGCTTGAACGCAGGGCATGATTTGGATCTAGATAATCTGAACTATTATGTGCAGAATGTGCCTGGTCTAATAGAGGTTTCCATAGGACACGCACTAATTTCCGATGCCCTTTATTATGGGATTCAGAATGTGGTAGGGATGTACTTGCATCAAATCCAAAAGAAATAATTTTTATTTATATCTAGCGTAAGTCCTTGTTAGGCAAACTCTTATAGTTCGATTTCGTGCTTGCCGTACCCATCAATAATTGCTTCCAACCCAACCTTTTTGTTCGTTTTGTTTGTCTTTGAAATTGAAGACCAAAGAATATTCTATCAAACAAGGCAGAGACATTCTTAACTAAATATTAAGAAAAAGTTACCTTAGATATTCTGAGTGAATGATTCACAACAATCGTGACTCGATATTGCTCTTATTTATTTACAAAACCAACGGAATATGAAAAATCTAATTTCAGTCTTGCTAGTTGTAGTAGGATTCACCTTTTCGCTCTCTGCTCAGAGAACGGTCTCTGGAGTCATAAGTGATCAGTCCGGGACACCTATGATTGGGGCCAACGTCTTGGTTGACGGTTCTGATGTGGGAACCATCACGGATATAGATGGTGCTTTTTCTTTACAGGTTCCTGATAATTCTTCCACCTTACTTGTGAGCTATACAGGATATTTGGACCAGAAGATTGACATCACGGAATCATCTTACGTCACAATCGATTTGCGAGAGGACCGATTATTACTTGATGAAGTCGTGGTAGTAGGTTATGGCTCACAGGATAGAAAGGATATTTCTGGTGCTATCTCAAAAGTAGAGGGTGAGCGGATCCAAAATAAAGCAGTCGCCGGCATAGATGGCGCTTTGCAAGGCGAAGTCAGTGGCCTTTTACTGACCTCTAATAGCGGCCAGCCAGGTGGCGGCATGTCTATGAGAATAAGAGGAAATTCTTCTATTAATGCTGGTAATGAACCACTCTATGTTATAGATGGTATTCCAGTGACGACAGGGGATTTTTCTGAATACAGTTTTGGCGGAATGGACTTCAATGCTTTAGCGGATCTGAATCCTGCAGATATAGAATCTATTGAGGTACTTAAGGATGCTGCAGCAGCCTCTATCTATGGATCTAGAGCCTCTAATGGTGTCGTTTTGATTACAACAAAAAGAGGATCAGCATCAGAAAAGCCAACTATTGCTTTTGGTTATTCTAGAGGTACACAAAAGGATATAAAAAGATGGGATATGTTATCTGGAGAGCAATATGCTGAATTGTCTGGGTCAGATTGGAATGGGATTAACACAGATTTTATGGATGCGATATATCAGACTGCACCAATCTCACAATATGACCTTAGTGTCACAGGTGGTGACCTGAAAACGAAATACTTTATAGGTGGTTCTTACTTCGACCAAGAGGGTACGATACTCAATCAGCGATTCGATAGGCTATCTGGTAGGTTTAATTTTGATCATTCTATAAATGACAAATTAAGTTTAGGTGCAAGTATTAACATGTCTAAATCCAATACGAATGTTGTACAGTCAGATAATAATATATATGGCGCCTTGAGTTTGGCGATTTTACAGCCTCAGAATGTGGATATATTCAATGAAGATGGAAGTTACAATTATGTAGGAATGTTCTTTGAGAATCCTGTTGCGACGGCTTTAGAAAAAGATAATGTCTTAACAAATGAACGGATTCTGGCCAACGTATTTATTAGATACCAGATATTGGATGGCCTTAGTTTTCAATCCAAAGCAGGAATGGATAGGTTGGATTTCTCTGAAAGAATTTATAATCCTTCTAATACTTCGCAAGGTGCAGGAGGCAATGGCGAATCATTTCTAAATACTTCAGATGCACGAAGAACTGTCTTTCAAAATACACTAGACTACCAAACGACTTTTAACAAAATTGGTCTTGGTTTACTCGCAGGAATAGATTTTGAGCAGTTTGATCGTAGTAATACGAGTTTAGCTGGTACTGGTTTTCCTAGTATAGAATTCAGGTATTTAGCTTCAGCAGCAGAATATACAGAAGCGTCTCAGGATCTGACAGCTAATCGATTATTATCTTATTATGGAAGAGCCAACTTTGATATCATGGACAAATATGTTGTCTCAGCAACCTTGAGAGCTGATGGGTCATCTAAGTTCGGGTCGAATAACAGATATGGCTACTTTCCCTCCGTATCTGCAGGATGGAAGATAGCTAATGAGTCGTTCTTGGTTAATAATGACTTTGTTAATGATCTCAAGCTTAGAGCTAGCTTCGGATTAACTGGGAATCAAGCAGGCATCAGTAATTTTGCTTCCAGAGGACTTTCCTTAGGTGGTAACAACTATAATGGATCTCCAGGAGTCGCACCTAATAGCCTACCTAATCCAGATCTAAAATGGGAAGAAACAACTGAGTTTAATATTGGTGTGGACTTTGGGATTTGGAATAACAAGATTAGAGGTAGTATAGATTATTACAATAAGAATACTAATGACCTGCTACTAGATAGACCATTGCCAGGCAGTTCTGGGTTCCAAGATATCACTCAGAATGTTGGTGAAATTGTCAATAAAGGTTTTGAGCTCGGACTTAATCTCACACCGATTAGTGGTGATTTCGTGTGGGATGTTGGTTTCCAAATAGCTAAAAACACGAATGAGGTTGTCAAGTTATTTGACGGTCAAGGCTTCGATGCTGGCTTCCTGAATAGGATAGATGAAGGGCAACCCTTATCCTATTTCTTTGGATGGAAATCTGAAGAAAATGTAGATCCTGGCACAGGTGATATAATCTTCGAGGATATAAATAATGATGGCGCTATAAATGATGATGACTTCCAATTTCTTGGATCTCCACATCCAGATTATGTTGGTTCAGTGAATACCAGTGTGTCCTATGCTGGAATAACGCTTACTGGTCTGATGACCTTTGTGCAGGGTAACGAAGTACTTAATTATACTAGAGTATTTAATGAGGATAATCTGAGAAGAGGTTTTAATAATAATACGAATGTATTAGATGCATGGCAGACCGAAGGTGATGTGACGACTATACCAAGATTCGGAGGCCCTAATGCCAGTAGGAACAACCATGGAGGCAGGTATATAGAGGATGGTTCATATATGCGACTTAAGAATATTACGCTTGCTTATAACTTAGACAGAAGCATCATCGGTAATATCGGTTTAGCTGGCTTACAAGTATTTGTAACTGGTGAGAATTTAGTGACTATTACTGACTATAAAGGCTTAGACCCTGAGGTTAATTATGCCGGAACAGCTAATCTGACTTTAGGTACCGACTTCTTAACTCAAGGGCTGAATCGCACAATCAAGTTTGGTGTGAGGGGTTCATTTTAAATAATCTAAAACTTTTAGCAATGAAAAATTATAAATTATATCTAATCATCTTTGCAATAGTCGGATTATGCCATTCTTGCGAAGGACCACTAGAACTGGATCCCACCCAATCTATAGATAGCGAAAAATTGATCAGTGATGCGAGCAGCGCCGCTGTCGCAATGACTGGACTCTATAGTAATGCGCAGGACTTCTGGAGTGACCGAGCCTATTTTAATATCGATGTGTTATCAGATATTACAGATCATATTGGGACCTTTACTTCGTTGAGAGAATTTGATGAGAATGATGTATTACCTGATAACGCAGAATTCGTTCAGATATGGGTACGTGCCTATGAATTGATATACAATGCGAATGTGATTTTAGCAACGCTACCAACTGTTACTGATCTCGCCTTAGAACCCCTTAAGGCGCAATATTCTGGAGAAGCAAAAGCACTAAGAGCATATGCTTATTATTATCTGACTAATGTATGGGGTGATGTGCCACTGGTTCTGACACCAGTCGTCTCACTAGAAGACGTCAACCTTGCTGCTGCTTCGCAGTCTGAAGTATATGCTCAGATAATTGCTGATCTAACAGCAGCAAAGTCAGAGGTTGCCGCAGGTTCTGCAACGATGGTATCATTAGGCGCTGTAAATGCAATGTTAGCAAAAGTGTACTTGTCACTCGGAAATTGGTCTGAAGCAAATAGCGCAGCAGATGCCGTAATGGCTGAGGGTTATTCATTGACGCCTAATTATATGGACTTATATAATGGCACAGTTTCTAGCGAGGCTATATTCCAACTTGACTTCAACGCTACCGATGCTAATTCATTATCATTTTGGTATTGGGATAAGCCAGGTGGCAGACATGAAGTTGCACCTTCTCAGATGATTTTGGATGCTTATGAAGAAGGGGATACTAGAAGAGCAGCAGTGGCGGATGCATCGGAAGGAGCAGAAAGCCCTTTTTATGTTGCTAAATGGTCCGATTTTGCTTTGGGTACAGACAATACAATCATCCTTAGGTTAGCAGATGTGATGCTGATTAAAGCTGAGGCGCTAGCGGAAATGGGAGATTACGATTCTGCAAGTGAATTGCTCAACATGGTTAGAACAAGAGCAGGTTTAGGTGGTCTTTCTTTGGATGCATCTAATTTCAAGGATGCGATACTCAATGAACGAATGATTGAGCTAGCCTGGGAAGGTGGGCATAGATGGTTTGATATGCTCAGAACTGATCTCGCAACTCAGTTTGTGACCAGCAAAGGACTAGATGCTTGTAAGGTGTTAATGCCTATTCCTCGATCCGAAGTCGATGCGAATACGGCAATTATGCAGAATCCTTGTTACTAAACTAAATCAAATTATAGTACAGAGCACCATATAATATTTGGTGCTCTGTTGTTTTAGCATTTATTGTTTTAAATTTTTGTAAGAAGATTCCCTAATTAGGGGAAATTACTATATTGCCCAATAATTGAATCTCAAATTAAAGAGAGGATAGGACGAATCAGTATGAAAAAACTCACTTTACAACAAATTAGGGTACTTCGCGGCACGTCTGAACTCCTCAGTAAGTTCATTTTAAAATCAAATTCATCAATATGAAAAAATTGCTTGGACTGGTGTTCTGCACAGTCTTATTCAGCTTGTCATTATCTGCACAGAGAACTGTCTCTGGGTCGATAATAGATGACACTGGTCTACCTATGATCGGTGCAAATGTTCTGGTGGATGGTACTGATTTAGGTACGATCACAGACATAGATGGTAGTTTCTCTCTGGTAGTTCCAGATGACGCGACCGAATTAGTAGTCAGTTATACGGGGTACAGCACTCAGACCGTCAATATTAATGGTCTAAATTCAATTTCTGTGACACTCTCTGAGGGAGAGTTACTAGATGAGATTGTTGTGACTGGACTTGGTATAAAGAAAGAGAAAAAGGCCCTCGGTTATGGTGTAAGTACCATAGATGTCGCTGAGCTGGAAAATCGTTCTGAGTCAGATGTCTCTCGTCTATTGAGAGGAAAGACGACGGGTGTAGATATCACTTCTACTTCTGGTCTTGCTGGTTCTGGTACCTCAATCGTTATTAGAGGGTATTCCTCTATTTCAGGTACTAACCAACCACTTTTCGTTGTCGATGGTGTTCCTTTCAATACAGAAACGAACACAGAAGAGGATTTCGTAAGAGGTGGTGCTAGTGCTTCTAGTCGTTTCTTAGACTTAGATCCTAACAATATCAAGGAAATCAATATCCTTAAGGGATTGAGTGCGACCGTATTGTATGGAGAAGCTGGTCGAAATGGTGTCGTTCTAATCACAACAAAAACAGGTGACTTAGATGTAAGTAATAACAAAGGCATGGAAGTCTCTTTCAACCAAAAGATATCTTGGAATCAGGTGGCTAACTTGCCAGAATACCAAAATACATATGGTAACGGGTTCTCTGGAAACTTTGGTTGGTTCTTCTCTAACTGGGGTCCATCATTTGACACAAGAGGAACTAATGGGATTTCGGAAGATGGTACAGTAGCCCACCCATTTAGCACTAACGGTAACGCGGCCGATCACCCTAGCCAAACTTTTGATAGATATGAATACAGGCCTTACGAAAGTGTAGAGGATTTCTTCCAAACTGGTATAGGAACTAACACTTCATTAAGTGTGAGCAAAAGCATCGGAGAAAATTCTATGGTAAGTGCTTCTTACAGTGTACTTAATGAGAATGGATTCACGCCCAAATTGGCTGATGGCTCATCTTCTAATAACTATAAGAGAAATAATTTTGCGCTAGGTATGGCGACTAAGCTAGATAATGGCATTAGACTTAATGGTACGTTTAACTATGTGTTCGCGGATAGAATAACACCACCTATTGGTACTTCTGATGGTTCAGGACCGACGTTTGACAGTGATCCATCATTGTTCGCAGATGTTCTTTATACACCTAGAAGTATTGATTTATTCGGCTTGCCTTTCCAGTCAGAGATAGATAATACTCAGACTTATTACAGACAAGGTGCGTCTCAGATTACTCACCCACTATGGACACTTAATAATGCTAAGGATACAGAAGACCTAGACAGATTCTTCGGAAATATAAACTTAGGTTATGATCTGACAGATAACTTATCGCTTAACTATAGAATAAGTCTCGATAAGTACTCTCAGCAGAACGATCGATTACTTAATAGAGGTGGTCAGCAATTCCTAGATGGATCATTAACGACTTCAACTTATCTAAGTTCTATTGTTGATAATCTTTTGACCTTGAACTATGATTTTCAGCTTAATGAGGATCTCAACCTTTCCGGTGTCGTCGGTGGTAATGGTAGAAGAGAAGACTTTAGTACGGAGCTCGTAGAGTCATTGAATCAATTTGTATATGGTCTTGCGACTCATGATAATTTTATCAGTACTACGGCTCAGTCTAGGATTAGAGAAGAAAACACACTTGGACTATTCGGTACGGCAACTGTTGGATTTAGAAACTTTCTATATGTCGGTGTCATGGCGAGAAATGACTGGACTTCTACTTTAGAAGATGACAATAGATCTGTATTCTATCCGAGTATCAATGCTTCATTTATACCAACTGAAGCAATCGATGGTTTGATTAACAACAAGAATATTAATTACCTGAAATTAAGAGCTAGTATCGGTCAGTCTGCAGGATACCCTAACCCTTACGGTACTAGAAATAAGCTCTTCTCATCCACAAGATTATTTGTAGATAGAGACGGTACGGTGCTCAATAACAATGCTATAGATAATAGATTAGGTAACCCAGCACTCCAGGCAGAAAAGCATAGAGAAGTCGAGGCTGGTATCGAAGGACGATTCTGGCAGAACAAACTAGGCGTGGACTTATCAGCCTATAATAAAAGATCATCTGACCTTATTATAGACTTAGATTTGGATCCAGCATCTGGTTTCAGTGTTACAAGAACTAATGCAGCTGAAGTGGAGAATAAAGGTTTGGAATTAGGGGCTTGGATAGAGCCACTTCAGAAAGATTTTAGATGGAGGTTCGGTGTTAATTTCACGATGAATGAGAACACTGTAGTATCTGTATCTGACGATGTAGATCAAGTGCCTATCGCTGGTTTTTCTAACTTAGGAAACTTCGCCATACCAGGAGAGCCATTTGGCGTCATCCAGGGCACTCGATTCGAAAGGTTAGATGGTCAACTAAGAGTAACAGATCAAGGATTCTATCAGGCAACTGATGAGATTTTCCCGATTGGAGATCCTAATCCTGATTACACAGTTGCATATTTGAATACGTTGGGTTGGAAAGGTCTTAATCTTTTTGTTAATCTAGGTTACACTAAAGGTGGTGATATCTACTCTGGAACAGCTTCTACATTATTAGCTAGGGGTAATACAATTGATACAGAATTTGATAGATTCTTACCTTTCGTTCTTCAAGGTGTAGATGCAGAAGGTAACAAAAATGACATACAGATATATGCTGGTGATGCTTTCTTCGAAGGATTCTTCGGACCAGATGAAGGGGCTATCTTCGATGGTACAGTATTGAGATTAAGAGAAGTTTCTCTTGGGTACACTATACCTAAAAGTATAATCGATAAGACACCATTTGGCAGTCTTAGTTTAAGTGTTATAGGTGAAAACTTATGGTACAATGCATTCAACTTCCCTGAAGGAATCAATTTTGATCCAGAGGTACTGAGTGTTGGTGTCGGCAATGGTAGAGGTATGGATTTCATAACTGGCCCAACTGCTAAGCGATATGGCGTAAGTCTATCAGCTACATTCTAATTCATTTAAACAATAAGATCAATATGAAATTTTTAAAATATATAACAATAATTGCCCTGGGAGGAATGCTTCTCTGGTCATGCTCAGATACTTTTGAGCTGGACCTAAGAGATGATCCAAACTTCCCAGCGACAGATGCTTCTAACTTCGAAGCTCTATACAATAGTGTGCAAGTTAATTTTGCACAGTTCTTTAACGGTGGAGATCCGACACACTTCAGTATGAATGACTTCACGATGATGCTATCTAGACAGCGTGCATTTACCTCTGGTGTTAATTATGAGACATCATATACGGCTCAGAGTTTTGATAACATCTGGAGAGAAGCTTACAGAGATTTTATGCCAGATGCCAATGCAATCATCACAGAAGGAGATGAAAAAGGTTTCGGAATACATGGTGGTTCAGCAAGAGTGCTTAAGGCTTATGTCATGATGACCTTAGTCGATATGTTTGGTGATGTACCATACAGCGAAATAGGCCAAGGCGCAGATAATATCTCACCTAAGAGTGATTCTGGTGCTGATGTATATGCTGCCGCATTAGTTCTATTAGATGAGGCGATTACGGTTCTTACTGATAATACAGGTGCCGCACCATTAGCTGATCAGTTTTATGACGGTGATGCTGGCTCTTGGATAAAAGCAGCGAATTCTCTGAAGCTTAAGGCTTATGTCACTACAAGACTTGTAGACGCTTCTGCTGGTTCCAAAGCAATGGCCATTATCGAAGGTGGTGATTTCATTAGTACTGCTGGAGAGTCGATGGCATTCAAGTTTGGATCTTCTAGACAGAATCCTGATTCTAGACATCCATTCTATGCAGAACACTATGAAACAGAAGATGGTGACTATATGTCTAACTGGTTCTTATGGTTACTTAACGAAGAGAAAGGTCTCAAAGACCCTAGAATTAGAGGTTATTTCTACAGACAAGTACCAGAGATTCCATTGGATGATGTTAACTTATTTGATTGTGTATTCTCACCATTTCCAGATGCTAGTTCAACACCTGATCATTACCTAAGTGTCGACCCGAATATGCCATATTGTGTCGGTTCGTTGACGGATGGCTATTACGGTAGAGATCACGGTAACGGTAATGGTATACCACCAGATGGTGCAGTAAGAACTCAGTACGGTGTCTATCCTGCCGGCGGAAAGTGGGATAATGATACTTACAGGGTGACTCAGAATACTGGAACAGATGGTGGATTAGGCGCAGGTATATTGCCGATTATTCCTCACTTCTTTGTAGACTTCTATAGAGCAGAGCTTGCTCTAGAAGCTGGAACTGGTGAAGATGCTAGAGCACTAATGTTAGCTGGTATAGAGAATTCGATAGACTATGTACTCAACTTCGCTCAAGAAGTGGATGCTGGTTCTTTCTCTGAGCAAATTGGTGTCAACCCGGTTGATAATTCACCAATCCTAGGTTCTGCAACACTTCCAGATACAACTGCTGTAGATAACTACATGATGGCAGTAATGGCTAATTATGATAGTGCTGCTGATCCTATGGATGTCTTAGCTAAGGAGTTTCTAATTGCTTCATATGGTAATGGTATCGAAGGGTATAACCTGTACAGAAGAACTGGTTATCCGTCTAATATCCAACCGATGATTCAGCCTAGTGCTGGAGAGTTTATTAGATCAGCATTATATCCATCAGTTTATGTTAACCTGAATAAGAATGCGACTCAGAAGAGCCAAACAGATCAGGTATTTTGGGACAATAACCCACCAGGATTTATTAATTAAAATAACAACTGAGAACTATGAAATTTTTAAAAACATATAGCCTCTTTTTCTTGGCAATGGCAATGCTCTTTTCTTGTGGAAAAGACCCAGAATTAGGCCCTATAATAACTGTTGATACAGCAGAGATTGGCGCATTCCCTAGATTGGTTTCCTTGATATCAGGCGAATTTGATCTTGCGAATCCTTCGTCTTCTAGCTACTCTCATGAAGTTGAGTTCCAATCAGAAGATGCTGGCCTCAACGTACAGACTTACGAAGTTCTATTTAGATTTGTTGATAACGATCCCTCTAATGGTGATATGAGTACAGAAGAAGCGTTGTACGAAACTTATGACGCAAGCCAGTTTGGTGATTCAGCCTTAGGCTTGAAAAACATTACGGTTTCTTATCCTTTTGAGGAAGCAGCGACTAAGGCTGGAATTGATATTACTGCAATTTCGCCGGGTGATGTATTTAGATATTCTTCAAAAATCATACTATCAGACGGTAGAGTATTCTCATCCGCTAACACAGAGAGTACAATTATCTCTGATGCATTTAGAGCCTACTTTGATTGGAATGTGAACGCAACGTGTCCACTTCCAGATAATCTTTTCGTTGGGGAATATTCAATTTCTTTCTTGGAAGGTCCAGGAAATCCATGGGCAACAGGCCTAAGAGCTGAGAACGTAACACTTCAGTTAGTACCTGGTTCTACGACTAGGAGACAGTTTGATGCAGTGGTAATTGATGCATTTGGTGGTTTTCCTATCACAGCTACAATCGATTTTGTTTGTACGACTGTGTCTTGGTTAACTGTTGGTCCAGGTGTCGGCTGCGCACCACCTAACATCTTGTATGAAACTGGTGCTGCACAACCTCAGGATATTACAAATGATGCCACTATCACTTTCGAGTATTTCGAAAACGGGGGTGGTTGTGCTTATGAGAATACAGATAGGGTCTTGCTGACAAAAATCTAAATCAGCTAAGATTATAGTTAAATAAATTAATCCGGGTTACTACACTAGTGACCCGGATTTTTATTTTTATACTAGAGTGTATGATTTATAAAAATCTATCAGTTATGAAAAATTGCTTTTGTTTAATCTTGTTGTTCTGCTCAGGATCCATACTGTCTCAGTTCACTGACATCACTGCTGAGGCAGGGCTTAGGCATAATTGT
>CALEAC010000185.1 GCA_937944095.1 uncultured Saprospiraceae bacterium | reverse complement strand
CTGTATGTCGATGTTGACAGCAGTCTCATCTTCATTTGATTTTTCGAAATTTGTATCTGCAAAGGAAGGACTTCCAGTGTGAAGATTTTCTGCAAAGCTTAATGTGTAGCAGAGTAACACACATAACAGTGTTAATGAAGGTTTCATTAAGATAAATTTCCAGGTTTACTTAATACAAAGCGTTTACACGCTTTGATCCAATATTTTCTCAAAATAATGCCGCAAATATGACTTATTTCTTATTATCCACTTGACAATAAATCATAAAATACTATCTGATTAAGGTCAGGGTTCCAACTTCTGACACTCTCACACCATCTATATGCAATAATTCTGCCATATAAATGTAGACGCCCATTTCTGCCTTTTGGTCACCATAATTTCCATCCCACACCTCAGTTATATTTTGGTTTACCTCTTGGACGTAATCGGCTACTAAGTTCCCCCATCGATCATAAATCCTGCATGAAAGAGCAGAATATAATTCGGCATCAAGTACTATACTATATATACCATCAGGCCCAGCAATCGTTGGCTGGAAGACGGTAGGGAAGTAAATTTCTGTCGGCTGTATGACACTAATTATCACCGTATCGGCTTGCTGGCAGCCCTGAGCATCCGTAATTTCTAAAGTAAGCTCTATCGTCGAAGCTGGTGTTATGGTGGGATCTAAACAATTCGTGCAGGATAGCAACTCAGGATGAGACCAGTTATAACTCCAAGCATCTTCAGAATTGCCAGCTGACGGCAACTGATAGCTATTACCTGCTATTAGGGTCGTATCTGGACCAAGGTCAATGACAGTCAGTCCCTGAGCAAGTACAATAATGGTGTCTCTGGAACAACCCATATCATCAAGTAATGAGATCTGGCTATCTATATCTGATAACCAGATACTATCTGATGGGGGGTAAGACACTGCATTGACGAATACCTCAGCTAAGGTCGATATATCACCAGTCAAGAGTAGCCAAGATGGTCCATCGCAGTTTTCTTGGACTACAGCTAATTGTATAGCTGACAGGCTACTGTCCTGATCCGGGAGATATAGACTATCTACCGCCATACAATGGCTAATCGAATCATATAACTCTAAGGTGTATAATCCCCCAGAGCTGATGCTAATCCACCGCGCCCCACTCTCTTCTATCAATTCCCCATCTAAGAACCATGATGAGATTACCGATTCTGAATCGAACATATGACTGTTAATCATCTGTTGTGTCGTATCACAGCTATAAAATGGCGCCTGAGAAGATAGCTCGAAACTTAAATCTTCCCTAAGATCTTCGACCATAAAGAAGGTATCCAGCAAGCACCTATCGTTATCTGTTATTGTCATGAAATAAAGACCTGCCTCAGTTAATTCGGCACATGAAGTTACTGACAGCGTGTTCAGATTAGCATCTGCCCAATTATAAGCTAGGATAGGCTCATCAGAAACAAGAGACTCTAAGCAGATGACGACGGTATCCGACAGACAGGTTAGTTGTCTATCAGAAAACTCAAAATTGATTCGGTTAGATGATTCGGTCACAACCAAGCTGTCCATCGCAAAGCAGCCGCTAGGTGCCCACACAGTTATAAAGTAGCTACCCGTCGCTGTAACTAGAGGCAGCTGCTGTCTAGAGAAAAAGTTATCTGGTCCTGTCCATAACACCGAGTCGACGGCTCCTGCTATTATCGCCTCTAGTCTAAGCTCATCTGCTGTACACGGTATGACCTGATCGGTTAGCGATATCAGTGGGACAGCGTCTTCAGCTATGACCTCCACTGCTGCAGTCGCTGTGCATGAATTAGCATCTGTTATGGTTATCATATAGGTACCAGGTAGGCTTACCTGAGGCAGCACTGCGTTATCCGGAATCGGCTCAGGACCCGCATACATAACGGTATAATCACTAACAGAACTCTCGATTACCAATTCTACTGAAGTCAATAGACAATCTATCGTATCGGCAACCGAAAGATTGACTGTTAGTGGATTGAGATCATCAGTTAGTTGTATCGTATCCATACGGAGACAACTTCCAGCTGATGTTGTTACATAATATATACCGCTCTCTACCACACTTATCGTATCACCAATAAGCTCTATGTCAATAGTAGGCCCAGTGACAGATTCTATCTGGAAGTCGATATTAGCTGGAGAAGCTATAATAATCTTATAACTAGACTGCCCGCTGCATCCGGGGTGAATCGTCTGAAACAATAGCTCGAAGGTATCTTGACTTTCTACTACTATGGTGTCTCTATCAGAACAGATTCCAGCTAATACTTCAAGATAATAAGTCCCTGCCTGATCTACTTGTGCTCTCGGACCTATATCTAAGGTATAATTGCCATCAGCAGTCGTCCAATTGTATGCCGTAATATTTCCATCAGTACTGGTACTCGCAGAGGCATCTAGGAAGGCCGATTCGCCACAAGCCAATGGCGCAGCTAGATCTTCTATCTCGGCGGCAACTTCCACCTCTATGAGGTCGATATCCCACTTATGTGTACAAGCAGACCCTTGGTCGTAAGTATAGAAGATTGTATCTGTAGCGCCGTAGAAGACCACTGAGCCAAATTCTACACTATCACCGACACACAGAAAATTATTGATGGTCGTTGTGAGTGAAACCGGAAGGATATCGATAAACAAACAGGGTGCTGACATATCTGCACACAAGGTATCTGAGTCTATATATGTAGTGAGATCAGTCCCAAGCATGACTGGCGGACCGCCCTCATCTGTCAAAAGAACAGCTAGTGCGGCCTCTGAAGCCGCCACGCCACACAAGATATATCTAGCGGCAGGAAGTTCTGAGAGTAAGTCAGGAATAAACTCTGAGGTACCCACCAAGTCTGCATCCTCAAACAAAAAATACTGTACCGTCTGATCCGTGTCACTCAGAGTTGGTTCGACTAAGTATGCTGGTATATATGTAAGTAGCGCAGGGTCCCCTTCGCAAAATGAGACCGCAGACTCTTGCCATAAGCCAGCATCTAGAAAACAAGTAGAACAAGTCGGTGCTGATCCATTGCAGAAAATAAGCTCAGCAAATATGAGTGTTCCTTCGGTTGTTCCCAGATTCTCTATTCGGATAACCCAAGTGCCCTCTGCAGAGCCTATATCGATATCTTCTAAGCAGCCCTGATTGGGATAGTAGGTACCTGTATAATTGGTAAAACTAGACCATGGCTCAGCATTATCCCAAGTGGCTGAGATCCCGGCATCTGGTATAGCTGGAAACCCACATTGGGTCTGGGTGATGTCCCAATTAATAGCAAGACTGACATTAGCTGATATCGAACCTGGCCCCAGGAGGGTGATCTCTTGGCCGGAGGGTGATATAAGGGTAAGCCGTATATTTTCTAACCTATCATGTTCGAATTGTAAGCTTACGGCACATAAGCTCTGATCTGAACTCAGATTTGTGAATTCAAGGCCTTGGACCTCAATTAGCACATCAGCGGTAATGAGAGGCTTAATGACGACTGGTTCTTGCAAGAAGCACTGGGCAGATAGCCGCGCCTGTACTGCAAGCATAAACAGAATAATGAAAGCCTTATAAAACTTAGATGGAAGCAAGTTCGCTTTATTTATAACCTAAAGTTAAACGTCTGTAGTTATAACGAAATTGGCAAAAGAAATAGATTGTTCATTCTAAATAAAAAAGCAGGACACTTATAAGGTGCCCCGCTCTATAATTATGTCTTGTCCTATGACTTATCTGAGTATTGTTATGTCTCCTGCAAAAATCTCTGACTGTGGACCGCCTCTCCCATCATCTATGTACTGGATTTCTAAGACGTATACATACACACCTTGTTCTACACTGGTCCCTTCATTATTCCATGTGCCATTCCATCCGAAACTAGGATCATTAGGTTGATGTAAGCCGACATTAAAGACGAGCTCTCCCCATCTATCATAGATTCTTATGTAATTCACACTTTCTATAAATTGATCCGTGTGTACATGGAAGGTCGTATTAGCGCGATCACCATTATTGATATCAAAAGTGTTCGGGATAAACACATCCCTGACGACCTTTTCTCGTAATTCCACACAATCATCGAATTCACAACCACTGGTATCTATTACGGTAACACAATATTCTGCAAAAATGTCAGGATCGACTTCGATCGACGTACAATCTAAACTGCTACATAATACTTCC
>CALEAC010000184.1 GCA_937944095.1 uncultured Saprospiraceae bacterium | reverse complement strand
AGACGATGTCAGAACAATCATCCATAGCTGTTGCACCACCATTGTCATCAAGCCAGTCTTGTAATGCAGCTTGGTTACCATCACCATCACACTCTACAGTTTGTGACGTAGCGTTAGTGACGACAGGCGGAGTAGTATCTTCTATAGTGAATATGGCAGACGTTGTCGTTGTTAGACCACAATCATCCGTTGCTGTGAAGATAACAGTTGCAGCTCCGGTCTCTCCACATAAATTGGATAGACCAGTGAAGTCATTAGACCAAACGACATCACCACAGGTATCGCTACCTGTAGCGCCACCGTTATTATCTAACCAATTTTGTAAGTCAGTTGTGTTACCGTTACCATCACATTCGACAGTTTCAGGCGAGGCATCGGTGACGACAGGTGGTTCTGTATCTTGTATAGTAAAAGTGGCTGATGTTGTAGAGAATAGTCCACATTCATCAGTAACAGTAAATACGACTGTAGCTTGTCCAGTCGCACCGCAGTCATTTGATAAATCAGTAAAATCATCTGTCCAAGTAATTTCAGAACAGATTTCATTAGCTGTTGCAACTCCTTGGCTATTAATCCAGGCATTAAGTTGGGTTGTGTTGCCTAGGCCATTGCATTCTACTGTGATGCTTTGGGCATCTACGACAGCAGCAGGTCTGGTATCTTCTATAGTAAAAGTTGCCGATGTTGTTGTAGCCAGGCCGCAGTCATCGGTTGCTGTAAAAATGACAGTAGCTGATCCAGTTTCTCCACAATCCTTAATTAGACCAGTAAAGTTGTTAGACCAGACGATGTCAGAACAATCATCCATAGCTGTTGCACCACCATTGTCATTAAGCCAGTCTTGTAATGCAGCTTGGTTACCATCACCATCACACTCTACAGTTTGTGACGTAGCGTTAGTGACGACAGGCGGTGTTGTATCTTCTATGGTGAATATGGCAGACGTTGTCGTTGTTAGACCACAATCATCCGTTGCTGTGAAGATAACAGTTGCAGAGCCAGTCTCTCCGCATAAATTGGATAAGCCAGTAAAGTCATTCGACCAAGTGACTTCGCCACAGATGTCACTACCTGTTGCACCACCGTTATTATCTAACCAATTTTGTAAGTCAGTTGTATTGCCATTGCCATCACATTCGACAGTTTCTGGTGAGGCATCGGTGACGACAGGTGGTTCTGTATCTTGTATAGTAAAAGTGGCTGATGTTGTAGAGAATAGTCCACATTCATCAGTAACAGTAAATACGACTGTAGCTTGTCCAGTGGCACCGCAGTCATTTGATAAATCAGTAAAATCATCTGTCCAAGTAATTTCAGAACAGATTTCATCAGCTGTTGCAACTCCATGGCTATTAATCCAGGCATTAAGTTGGGTTGTGTTGCCTAGGCCATTGCATTCTACAGTAAAACTTTGGGCATCCACAACTGCAGCGGGTCTAGTATCTACTATGGTAAATGTAGCAGTGGTAGAAGTTCTTAATCCACATTCGTCAGTCGCTGTAAATGTAACAGTAGCTGATCCAGTTTCACCACAATCTTTATCTAGACCAGTAAAATCGTTAGACCACATGATTTCAGAACAGTCATCGGTTGCAGTTGCACCACCGTTATCATCAAGCCAGTCTTGTAATGCAGCTTGGTTACCATCACCATCACACTCTACAGTTACCGGAGAGGCGTTCGTGACGACAGGTGGTTCTGTGTCTAAAATGATAAACTTCCCTGTAGTTGTTGCTGTCCTGCCACACTCATCGGTAGCTATAAAGGTGATGCTCAGTTCGCCTGTTGCACCACACTTGTCATCGAATCCAGCGATTTCATTTGTCCAACTAACCTCTCCACAATCATCAAAAGCCGATGCATTCCCATTGTCATCTAACCAAGCCTGTAATTCTGCTCTATTGCCATTGCCATCGCATTCTACGGTTTCGTCTATAGCCTCAACTGAGATAATTGGATCAGAAGTATCTTCGATTATAAATTGTGCAGAACTCGTTGCAGAAAGTCCACATTCGTCTGTTGCTGTAAAGACTATGGTATAAGTTTCTGACTGCCCGCAATTGTCGGCAAGATTACTTTCTTGGTATGACCAAGTGACAGGAGAACAGTTGTCTGTTGCTGATGCCCCTCCATGCGAATCTAGCCAAGCTTGTAGCTCAGCAGAATTACCGAGGCCATCACACTCTACAGTCTCACTGGCGATACCAGTAATTACTGGTGGTTCTAAGTCTTCTATAATTATTGATTGTTGGCATACGTCCGAATTGCCACATTCATCTTCTATATAATATGTACGAGTTATAGTTTCTGGACAAAAGCCATTATTAGTGGTCTGGTCTGAAAGTTCAAAGGTGCTCGAATCGACGTTACAATTATCAGTAACATTTCCGCCTGTTCCTATGAATTGTGTATAGGTTAATACAGGTGCATCAGACACCTCACATACACGTACTGTAGGTGGGCAAGTTATTGTAGGTGGGCTAGGGTCAAAAGAAATATTATCAGTTGCAACACTTGTGTTGCAATTGTCACCAGCATCTGGATCAGTAACTGTCAGTGTTACTGAATAGTCACCACAACTTGGAAAAGTGTAATTTCCGTCCTCAAATGATCCTGTATCTCCGTTTCCGAAATCCCATTGGTAAATTAAGTTGTCATCGAGGTTGTAATCTGTGGAACCAGAACCAATAAAAGTTACGGTCCGATCACATATATCTAAATCAAAATCTATATCTGCAACAGGTGTTTGTGCAACGAAAACTTCTAGAATCTCTACATCAGGACACCCGTAAGGATCCTGTACTTCAAAAGCAATTGTATGATATCCAGGTGTGTTAAAGGTTATATTTGCAGTAGGTGTTGTATAATCACAGATGAGTGTACCACCAGCATAGTCGACATCTATGCAGTAAGTCAAATCATCACCATCGGGGTCAAAAGAAAGTGTGCCACTATATAATCCAGTTTCTCCCTGACAAAAGACTTCTGGGCCTGAGAAAGCAGCTGTAGGTGTATTATTAACCTCTACCTCGACACTAAGAGGGTTATCCATGAAATCCTTAGGCTCAGAATTAAGTGATCCTCCGGCAAGAGTCACAATTCCTGGAGCGCTAATCGTATTACAACCACAAGGGTCATATAGATCTGAATCTATTAGGTCATCTATAGATACACAGAATTCCGCAAAGAGAAAATTCGTTCCTTGATCTCCACATACACTTTCACCTACATAAGCAGGCGCGATAGGCGTAGAACCATTAATACCAAATTCCCATAAGAGGGCTTCCCAAGGTCCATTGTTCTTCCATTCGAATCCTAAAGCAATATCAGCACCCATGCCATGGTCGAAACCATAGCCTGTACTTAAATCGCAGTCAGTATTCAGGAAGGCCACATAGGAGGCAGTAGGGCCGTTTGCCGCTTGAGTAATACGTTGGTAGGCGAAGCAAAGCATTCTTGTCGCTTCATCATAGTGCGTCCAGTAGCCGACCATATCAGATCCTCCAGCCGACGAATCGTTTGCTGGATCTGGTATATTAGGAGGTCCCCATTCTGGACTGTTGCCGAACTGATCACAATTATTACCATCGATTTGGTAATAGGGTGTTCCCTGACCATAAGCACAGTACGATAAAAACAAACTAAGAAAAAGGGTGGATAGATAATGAGAAAACGGCAGGTGCCGGGTAAAATTTCTCATTAATGTCGATTTCTTATGTTAAAGACAATCCCACAGCTAGACATCACTAGCTGACAGCATTATCCTTGCTCTTTATATCAAAAAAAGTACCAATAATGTATAGTAGTTGTCTAATAGCAAAAAACAGATGATTATTATCTGTATGTATATCGGTCTAAGCTCCTGATATAAAGACATCTAGCTATTTTAAATATTTATGTCTAAAATTTTAGACTGGCGTTGTTTTTGATTTTTACCTAGTTACGAATCAAAATCTTATGGCTGGAAGTACTGGGACTCACCATGTGTATGTCATCGAACTCGATAAGCAAGTATGGCGGGATGATAGTAAGTTCAGATCTGCAAACCCCCATTTCAAAGGCGGTTGCTGTCTCTATGTCGGTATGACTAGCCATACACCACAAGAGAGATTCTGGAAGCACAAAACTGGCGCACTCAGTAAGAAAGGGCATAAGATCTCATCTAAGATTGTTGAGAAATATGGCAAGTTTCTTCGGCCCAGTCTCTATTCTGGTTTTAATCCCTTGACACGCTCTGAAGCGACTCAATTGGAAAAAAACCTTGCTAATAGCCTCAAGAAAAGAGGCTACGCTGTCTGGTGGAATTAGGTCAATATCCCTTAGACTTAATGATATCTTAAATATGGGTCTTTTGCGTCAAGCAAACCTACCTTTGT
>CALEAC010000183.1 GCA_937944095.1 uncultured Saprospiraceae bacterium | reverse complement strand
TTATGAGTACTTCGAGCGTCCAATCCCAAGAAATCACTATGTTTTCAGGACTATTAGGCTTCCAGTTCTATGAAGATGATGTACGGATATCCAAAGAATTAGCTAGTAGTCTCATTGCTGAAAATAAACTAGCACAGCAGTCTTGGCAAAAAGCAGATAGACATTCGGTTTATTCACTTGTTGCGGCGGCGGCTCAGTTAGGTTTCGCGTATTGGTCTATCTATAGCATAAATAATGGCGATGATGGCGTGACACCTATGGTCGGCTTCTTGGCATCTACTGGTTTCGGTATTGGTTTTGGTCTTTCTGCCAATAAGCACAGGAAGGAATCCATCTTAGCTTACAATGCAGCTTATGATGTGAGTCATTCGCTAAAGGTAGGTCCGACTTATAATGGACTAGGGCTGGTTTGTGTCTTTTGACTTTTTAGATGCTCGCTGTCATTCTTTTGACAACGTCGAATTCTGAAAGGAACACCTTAGCGAGTACGCGCAAGACAGTATAAGCGGGTATGGCTAGAACCATTCCTGCAACACCGCCGATTTTGGCACCCATAAGGACAATCAGAAAAATCTCTAGTGGATGTGCCTTGACACTTCTAGAGAAGATATTGGGTTGCAGCAGGAAATTATCTAGAAGTTGTAAAATCGCGAATACGACTATCGTCTTGATAATCTTAGGTAGCATGACGTCGTAGAATCCAACATCTAGATTAGATGAGATGACGATAAATACCCCGAACAGATTGCCTAGTATAGGTCCGATATAAGGGATCAGATTAAATATAGCGAAGCAAAAAGCCATCAATAGCGCATTCTTCATACCCAGCAACTTCAGCACAAGAGTGGTTATTAGGGTGATGATAATGGCTTGGATTAATAATCCGACAAAATATCTGATCAGTAGATTGGACGATTCTTCTATAGCATGTGTCGATTTCGATTCTTGATTCGTAGGGACGAGAAAGGATACCATTTTAGAAAACAGACCTTGCTCTTTTAAGAAAAAGAAGGCGATAAAAAAGACAGATAATAAGGTGATTAAGATATTTCCGAAAAACCCAACAAAAGACCCTAAGAGCTTAGGTATCTTGGCGGGGTTGAACATTTCGAAGATGTTGTTCTTGAAACCTGTTAGGTAATCATCTTGTGATTCTGTCTTAACTGATTCTGGCGGCGGTTCATTATTGATATTAATGTATAAATCGACCCCAGTACCTAGGGTGTCTCCCTGAGCTGCCATAAGCGAATCCAACCTGATGACTGTTGTATTGAGCTGAGGTTTGACTATTTTTTCTTTTTGGTCAGAAATATTGAGGTCTGTCGCTAACAGCCCTTTGTCACTTAGCCAGTTCTCAGCATCTTCTATAGGTTCTTCGAGGCCACTAATGATTTTTTCGTAATCTAATCCTGCAAGATTCTTTGCTTGGTCTAAGAGGGGTGGTATGAGTAACCTAAGCATCAAAAACAGAAACAGACCGAATAGCACTAAGGTCAGACCAGCGGCCATACTCTTACTCATGAATCTGTTAAGTAAGCGATGTATAGGTGCACCCATCATGGAAATAACCCACGCCATAATGATATAGCTCACGATATCTGCAAAGAAATATAGTAGTGCCCCGACAATAATTAATGGGACGAAATAGAGGGCATATTTCTGCAACTTGGTCATCTATCATGCAAGCTAAGAAATAAATTGCCTATGAGGCAAGTAGAGCTTCCACCTCTTCGACAGAAATGCTTAGATCTGAGCCCAATTTTCGAATTCCGGAGTCTGTAATCACAAAGTCATCCTCTAATCTAATACCACCGAAATCATGATGATCAGCAACATTATCATAGTTTATAAAGTCTAGGAATCGACCCTCCTGCTGCATTTTTTTCAATAGTTCAGGTATGACATAGATGCCTGGTTCTATGGTGATGCAATTGCCAACTTCTAGCTTTTTCGCTAATCTAAGACTCTTAAGGCCTAGCTGTTCGGACCTTTGCTGATCTGAACTATAGCCGACACGGTCTTCTCCGAGATTTTCCATATCATGGACATCTAGACCTATCATATGGCCGATACCATGTGGAAAAAAGACGGCATGTGCGCCAGCAGCTAAGGCCTCAGCTATATCTCCTTTCATCCAACCCAAGGCTATAAGACCCTCGGCAATTGCCCTCGACGCAGCTAGATGCAACTCTAGATTAGTCGCAGTTGGGCTATAGGCTGCGACTGATGCTTTATAAGCTTGATGCACAATCTGATAGATGTCACTTTGTACACCAGAGAAATGGCCAGATACAGGTACTGTTCGCGTTAGATCGCCAGTATAACCTGCAGTTATTTCTATGCCCCCATCGAAGAGTAACAAGTCTGATTGCTTGAGCTGATTATTATAGTGTTCATTATGTAGTATATGGCCATTGACAGTTATAATTGCATTGTATCCCAAGGTGCAATTTTGAGCTAAGGTGAAGGCCATAGCTTGGGCGTATAAGTCATATTCGTATAACCCTGTTCTGACCTGCTTAATTAGGTGTCGATGTAAGTCATTGGATAAGTTAACGGCCTCATCCATATAGGTTATTTCTGCTGCAGTTTTCAGACTTCTCATCTTGATAACTGCAGTGATAAGTGCCTCGGACTCTTGCGCTTTCTTATTGCTAAGTATAGTTTGCAACTTTGACCATTCGCCATGTCTATAATTTGGCAGCATCATCGCACCTGGTCTTAGCATCGAGTCTAAGTCCTCTAACGGTCTGACTTCATCGATGCCGGATACTTGAGCCTTATCAGCAAGTGAGGGCTGATGTCCTGACCAGATGACATTATCTATAGTTCGTTCTTTTCCAAAGAGGGTTGTCTTACCAGAGCTGACATCCAATAACATGATTAGTCCAGGATCTGCTATACCACCATAGTATAGGAAGCTGCTATCCTGTCTGAATTTGTAATGATTATCAGTGTAATTACGTGGAGAATTCTTGTTGCCCATCAACAATATCTGTCCATCACTTAGCTGACGCATGAGCTCAGCTCTTCTACTTCGATACACCGAGGTATCGAATGGGAGGATATAATCCATAACCTTTGACTTTGACTTTAATAGTCTTGTAATGTAATCCAAAATTTATAAGTCATATGTCGATTATATACTAAATATGACATATGTGTAGCCTGAAATATGCATTTTTACGACTAATGTTTTATGTAAATCATAACCTATAAGAAATACGGATGATAAAGGTCGACCAGGTCACTAAGACCTACAAGCTGAATAAACAACAGAAAAAAGAGCTACAGACGACTGCGTCTTCCATCAATGCAGTCAATCAAATTTCCTTCGAGTGTCAGCCAGGGCGTGTGTTTTCTTTATTAGGACCTAATGGTGCAGGAAAGACGACCACATTGCGGATGATGTCTACTATTATCAAACCAACGGCTGGCGATATATATATTGCTGGCAAGAGTGTCTTGAAAGATCCTAGTTATGTGAGATCGCAGATTGGCTTTCTGACTGGATCCACAAATCTATATGATAGACTGAATCCGAGTGAGATAGTAGCTTACTTTGCTAAGCTACATGGCATGGACAAGACAACCTTTGACCGACGAAAAGACCAGTTGTTCACTAAGCTAGGCATCCATGAATTCTCCAAGAAACGAATCGGTCAGATGAGTACTGGCATGAAGCAAAAAGTGTCGATTGCTCGATCGATGATCCATGATCCTAGTGTCGTTATCTTCGATGAGCCGACCTCAGGTTTAGATGTCATTACAGCGAATAGCATTATAGAACTAATCAGAGACTGTAAGTCGGAAGGCAAGACAGTTATTTTTTCTTCTCATATCATGAGTGAGGTGGATCTTCTATGCGATGATTTAGCGATTATCTCCAAGGGTGATCTGATCTATAGTGATACGATGGATGACTTCAGAAGTCGATTTAGTGGCATTTCACTGACAGAAGCATTTATTGATCTTGTACATCGGAATACCACACAGTCCATCGCCTAACACAAAAGACTACGAAGCATGAAAACGATACTTACAGTATTTAATAAAGAACTCATTGATATCCTTAGAGATAGGAGGACACTCTTCACAGCCATCGTGATGCCTGCACTACTGATACCGGTTATGATGTATGGGATGACTAAGCTCACTAAGATTATCATGGAAAAGGAAGAGAATAAGAAACTCAAACTTGCTGTGCTCGGGTCTCCTGATGATTTCTTAGGACGTCTAGATACGGCTAAGATAGAATTGGTACATGGTATGACCATGGAGACAGGACGTGAGGCCATCCTTGCCGAAGATTTAGATGCGATGATTGGTTTCAAAGATGGCTTCATGGAAAAGCAAACTGAGCTTGCTTCCAGCAAAGTTAATCTCTGGTATAAGTCAACGAATCTAATGGTCAAAAGTCGGATGACGGATATCATGGATAGTTACGAAGCGGATATACTTGCCGCTCGCATCGGGCAGCTTAATATCTCTGAGGACGCCATCGACCCCATCGACCTGAAACATGATGATATCGCACCTAAGAAAGAGCAGATGGGTAAGACCGTCGGCGGATTTTTGCCATATATGTTTATCATATTCTGCTTTACAGGTTGCATGTATCCTGCATTGGACTTGATTACGGGAGAGAAGGAAAGAGGTACGATTGAGACATTACTCACAGTGCCCGCCTCCCGATTTAATATCCTGATGGGTAAAGTGATGGCTATATCACTCGTAGGTATGGCCGCCGCTATTATGGGCATACTTGGATTAGTCGCCGCTATTAAATTCTTGCCAGATATTCCCGAAGATATGTTGGTCGTGCTAGGCAGTATGGTCAGTGCAAAATTCATTTTGATGCTTCTGGCTATGTTGGTGCCGCTCTGTATCTTTTTTGCGGGTATCCTTTCTGCCTTAGTTATCAAAGCCAAGAGCTTCAAAGAAGCACAGAGTATCGTATCACCCTTTATGTTCTTAGTGATTGTGCCAGCAGCAATGGCTATGATGCCAGGTATAGAACTCGATTGGAAGACCGCTCTAGTGCCTATTCTTAATATCGCTTTAGCAACCAAAGAAATTATAGCTGGAACGATTCAGAATGGACACTACATCGCCATTGTTGTATCTCTTATAGTGCTTGCGATTGTGTCAGTTATATTCAGTTACAGCCAATTTTCTAAAGAGGGTATGGTGCTTAAGTAATTCTAAAGAAAACGAGACCAAGTGATACGAAATGTAATTCTGTTTTTTCTCTTAGTGCTATTAATCAGTTGCAAGAACGACAAACCAGTTGGAACCCTTCTTCATGAAGTCGTCGTAGAAGAAAGTCTAGAAGAGGAGAATCTGAGCAAAGAAGTCTATGCTATTATAGATAGATTGAGGATTCGGACAGATAGTACGCTGAACGCATCTACAGCTATAACAATAACAGAAGGAGACACCCTGATTTATCTCGATGAACACTCCACAAATAGATTGACACTCAAGTTAAGAGGTCAATATTATCATCAGCCCTGGCTTAAGGTTCTACACACAAATTCCCAAAAGCAAGGTTGGGTATATGGTGGTGCAGTTAGTTTTGATGATGATAGGATAGAAAGTCAAGTGAATAGTAGTTCTGTCGTTCTAGAACAGATTGCAGCTGATGATCTAGAATGGGCAGGAACAGTGCCGACTTCATGGCAGACAGCAACTATTAAGAGTGGCCGAAATTTCAAAATGTTTCTGATAGGATTTAAGCAAATGGTGGCAGAAGATGATATAAGTGAAATCTCAAAGCTGGTTTCATATCCTATTAAGGATCTCCGATCTCCCGCAGACTTCAGAGAAAGTTATCATCGGATATTTACTGACGAACTTAAGGCAAAGGTGAAGGGACAGCGTTATGACCAAATATTTAGAAATAGCCAAGGGGCTATGATCGGAGATGGAGACCTCTGGTTCCAAGAGCTTAATGGAACTTATCGCATAGTGTCGCTGAATTATAAGGGTCGGGATGATATCATGAAAGAACTGATGACGCTGCTTAGCGGCGAATATACGCCTCAGAATGCGGCACTTGATTTTCGATTGCAAGCTTACCCAATTAAGCGTTTTCTTGAGCTCAGGCTCTTTAGTGGGGCAGAAGGGTCGCAGGGAGAATCAATGGGTCGATATGTATACAGTAGCACACAAAGCGGCGCTCATTATTTTGACCAAGATACTGCAGAGCCTCAGAAACGCCAGCTCGTTTTTCGGAAAACCGAACAGGGCTTCCAATTACAGATAGATGGCATCCCAACCATAGCAGAAGAACTATTCTATAAGAATTAGTGGAGCTGGTAAGCCCATATAGCTACTTATTGGCTGTTGCCAAAGGCTTTTCTTGTGGAAATTATAAATTTAGGCATGAGCTTTGTCCTCTTAACTCGTGGTATAGTGTGTTATGCCTAGACCACATTTATAGAATTAATCTGCTAATTCGACTTACTTTTTACTTGTTTTCTCGTCTAAAGAAAGTCTAATTAAGAATCAAACAACGATGATGAATATAATTGAAACACTGAAATCCACGCTAGGCATGAGTTTGTCTAAGCATTCTGCCGATTTTTTCAAAGAAGAACACAGTAATACCTCTACTGCAGTTAATGGAACATTTGCAGCTATTCTTGCAGGGATGGTCCAGCGAGTATCTCATGACAAAGGTGCTAAGGACCTGCATAAGATCCTCTCAAATGAAAAATATAAAGATTACGACATCGAGGATATATTTACTAGAAGCCCTCAGACGGTGAATGGTCTAGTTAATAGAGGGACCCATTTCCTACCTAGTATATATCCAGGAAAACTACGAGAAGCGTCTAATGCTGTCGCACAAGAAAGTTCTATCAAAAAACTGACTTCGTCTAAAATGATGAAAGTCAGTGCACCCTTAGTGCTGAATGCACTCGCTAAGCATGTCCAAGAAAATAAGTTAGATGTCAACGGACTTAAGAGCTACTTGAACTCTCAGAAATCGCATATATCAGGCGCCTTACCTAAGGACTTCTCTGATCAGACACAACTAAGTGCCTTCGGATGGGATAAGACTAAGGTCGTCAAAGAAGAAACTGTTGTTGATACCAAAGTGCAGGAAAGAGTAGAAAGACGGGCAGAGAAAAAAATGAAAAAGAAACTCGCGCAAGAAGAGAAGCTTGCTGCAGTCACCCCAGAACCAGTAGCTGCAAGTAGTGGTACGGGTTTTCTGAAATGGCTATTGCCGTTGTTATTAATACTAATAGGTTGTGCTTGGTTGCTATCTAGAATGGGCTGTGGCGCCGCAGATAATGTGGCAAAGACAGTCACTGCACCAGTAGAAGTTGTCACCACAGCAGCTAAAGATGTGAGCAAAGTAGCAACCAATGTCTTCGGTAAGGTGAACGATGCAGCGCTTAGTGCACTAGGTAATATAAAGTTCGCTGCTGGGTCTGTCGGTACTCAGATGCTAGACTATATAAAGAGCGGAAGCTCGGCAGATGGTCGATTCAGATTTAATAACTTGAATTTTTCTTCTGGATCAGCAGAGATAGAAGGGGAGACAGGTGTAGAGATAGATAACCTCTCATCTATCCTCAAAGCTTATCCAGATCTGAAAATCAAAGTGGAAGGTTACACAGATAGTCAAGGTGACGCTAATAACAATCAGGTTCTCTCACAGCAACGTGCGGAGACAGTTATGAATAGATTGGTTACCCAAGGTATAACTGCAGAACGAATAACAACAGCTGGATTAGGCGCAACTAACCCAATCGGTGATAACGCGACACCAGAAGGGAGAGCAGAGAATAGAAGAATAGAAGTGATTATCGTTAAGTAATCATCATAGAAATACTATTGTTGATAAGGACTCGGGTGTACTCGGGTCTTTTTTTTTCGTATTTTTATTAAGATGGCTATCAGGAGATAGACTTTCAATAGAACTTATATAAGATTTAAATCGTTAAGTTATTGTATGGCTAACAAGACTAAATATCTTTCCTATTTAGAGGAAACGAGAAAACATCACTCTATAATAGATAAGGTAGCAAAATCTTCAACTAAGAAGGCGATAGCTGCTTCTCACAAAAAATCTGTTCCAATAACCTATATGGAGGGCGAAAAAATTTTAAAGGTTGGCCCTAAGGGTAAAAAAACTGTAGTCGGAGTTGTTAAGAACAATAGACGGAAAGTTTCAATAGGTGGGAAAACAACAATATCTAAGAAATAGAAGACTTAGGGTTTTTGGAGGTCCTAATGGCTCGGGGAAATCAACTATCCTCAATCAAATTAAATCAAAGTATGATTTAGGATATTATATAAATGCCGATATCATCGAAGAACAACTTAGAGAGGTTCAACATATCAATCTTTTAGATTTTGGTATCTCTGAGTTTAAGCAGCCTGAGTTTGAAAAATTACTTAAGACTCATTCTATTGTTAAAAAA
>CALEAC010000182.1 GCA_937944095.1 uncultured Saprospiraceae bacterium | reverse complement strand
GACAAGTTTGTACCCGATGTTGTTGTAGGTGTGGGCGGATATGCTAGTGGACCTGTCTTAAAGATAGCTCAGCTAAAAAGGATTCCGACTGTCATACAAGAACAAAATTCATATCCTGGTGTCACTAATAAATTATTAGCTAAAAGAGCCAATAAGATCTTAGTGGCCTATGATGGTTTAGCTCGGTTTTTTGACGAAGATAGACTGCTCCTTTGTGGTAATCCTGTAAGAAAGGATTTATTGCAATTAGATCAGTTGAAGCAAGACGCTTTAGGCTTTTTTGGCTTAGATCTCAATAAGAAAACTATACTCATCTTCGGCGGAAGTCTCGGTGCTAAGCGTATTAATGAAGCAGTTCTTTATCAGAAAGAACTCCTCATGGTTAGGAATGATGTTCAGGTTATATGGCAGGTAGGAAAGATCTATTATGACCAGTATAAGGACTCTGAGTTAGCTCAACAAGCTCAGATAATTATTCTGCCTTTTATAGATCGTATGGATTTAGCATATAGTGCTGCTGATGTAGTAATAGGAAGAGCTGGTGCTCTAACAATCTCAGAATTGATGATTGTTGGTAAGCCTACTGTTCTTGTCCCATCACCCAATGTCGCTGAAGATCACCAGACGAAGAATGCTCAAGCTCTTGTAAAAGAGAATGCAGCTATTCTGATACCTGATGAAGCAGCGGCAGAAAGGATGGTACCTACAGCAATTGAATTATTAGAAGATCATGATCTGCGGATTTTGCTGAGCAAGAATATTCGACATCTTGCTCGGCCGGAAGCCACAGATTTGATTGTTGACGAGATTTTAGCTGTAGTATGATAGTTGACCTGAAGTATATCAAGCGGATTTACTTCCTCGGAATAGGAGGCATAGGCATGAGTGCTGTTGCAAGATATTTTCATGGTCAAGCTATCGAGATATTTGGTTATGATCTAGTCAGAACACCTCTAACGGAGGCACTTGAGAAAACTGGTATGCATATCCATTATGAAGAAGACGTTAGTCAGATTCCAGAGGATGTGGATCTAGTTATCTTGACACCGGCAATACCTAATGATCATCTAGAGCTACAATGGTTCAGAGATCAAGGTTATCCTATATTGAAGCGAGCAGAGGTTTTAGGATTGATTAGTCGTGATAAGAAATGTGTTGCAATAGCTGGAACACATGGTAAGACCACGACCAGTGCTATACTGACACATATGCTTAGAAAGTCTGGGGTGGAGGTTACGGCTTTTGTAGGTGGTATTATGGCTGCTGAGAAAACGAACTTCATCGCAGGAGACTCAGAATGGGTCATACTCGAAGCGGATGAATATGATCGGTCGTTCTTACAGTTGTATCCTCAGATCTTAATCATCACATCGATGGATGCAGATCATCTCGATATTTATGAGACGAAAGAGAATATGATTAATGCTTATAGAGACTTGACAAGAAATCTCGTAAATGGTGGTTTGTTGGTTCTGGGTCCTGAAGTCAATAACTTGATGAGTGCAGCATGGTTAGAAGAACTCAAAAATCGCAAGATAGAAGTCGTCACGTTAGGTGTTGATTTCTTTTATAAAGAGTTATTTATCGATAATGGAAAATATCGATTTGAGTATAGTGAAGGGGAATTCAGCTTAGGTGTAATGACATCTCAGTTGCCTGGTTTGCATAACGTAATTAATACTTGTCTCGCTGCTAGAGTGGTTAGTTCTTTTAGTGAAGTAGCTAAGCAGGCTATCTGTGATAGTGTCAGCAGCTTTGGAGGTATAAATCGACGATTCGAACTTAAGCATGAAAATGGCTTTGTCTTAATCGATGATTATGCGCACCATCCAGAAGAGTTGAAGTATGCTATAACTACAGCGAAAGCGTTGTATCCTACTAAGAAATTGCTTGGTGTCTTTCAGCCTCATTTATATAGCCGGACTAGAGATCATTATCGTGAATTTGCTTTGGCACTGAGTAGCTTAGATGAAGTGATATTGTTACCTATCTACCCAGCACGTGAGGAAGAGCTATCAGGTATTAGTTCTGAGCTAATTTATAATTTAATCAGATTAGATAGAAAGCAGCTAGTGGAAGGCGAGCAGTTGATAGATAAATTAAGTGAATTAGAGGATATAGAAGTTATTATAACCTTAGGCGCATCGGATATAAACAAGTACCATAAATTAATAATAGAATTATTAAGTAATAGAAATATTGGCTAGAAAAAACATAGACAGGAATAGTAAAGCTCTGATCACTAAGGTCGCTATAGCTGTGCTATTGGTCATATTTATGGCCTATGCAGCTATAGATAGACAGCAGAGTCACCTGACTAGTGTATCAGTCAATATCAAAAGTAGAGGCGAAGTAAAACACCTAATCAGCAAGAAGGAAGTATTAGGCTTGCTGAGAGATGAACTTGGATATGAAATATCAATCGCAAGTATATCGAAAGTGATATTGTATGATCTAGAGGAAATGTTGGAGTCGGATGAGCGTGTTAGTAGAGCGGAGATATATATAGACAAGCATAATCGAATGATCATTGGTATAATACAGAATCTACCTATAGCAAGAATCGAAGTGACAGGAGGAGAAGATTATTACTTGGATCATAGCGGTGGCAGAATCATCAAAACTGATGAGCATGTCAGGGTACCTGTCGTCACTGGATATGTGGATAATTATACGGATGGCTTTCTGAGTCAGTCGGAGAATAATCTCAATTATATTCTCTCTGTGGCTCGTAAGATTCATGATGACAGTTTTCTGAATGCACTAGTGCAGCAGATACACATGACAGAAGAGGATGAGATTGTATTGGTGCCGACCTTGGGAAGAGAGAAGATAACCTTAGGTCCTACAGAAGGATTAGATGATAAAATATATAAACTAAAAACATATTATAAAGAAGGCGTCAAGCATATGGGCGTCGATCGTTTTACGGAGTTAGACCTCAGTTATGATGGTCAGATAAGAGCAGTCAAAACCGATTCTTAATTTAATAGCTAGTAAAGGAACTAATGGATAGAAATACTGAAACACCTAACAACAATTCGATAGCAATTGCTTTGGATATAGGGACGACTAAGGTATGTGCCATAGCGGGCAGGCGTAATGAGTATGATAAGATAGAAATACTCGGTGTCGGCACTGTCCTTTCAGAAGGCGTCTCTAGAGGCGTGGTATCTAATATCAATAAAACAGTTAAAGCAATAAAAGAAGCGATCGAGGTTGCTGAGAAGACAGCGAAAATGAGTTTTGATAAAGTTCATGTTGGGATCGCAGGACAACATATCAAGAGTATCCACCATCATGGATTATTAGTTAGACAAGACCCTAACGAGGAGATAAGCAAGCAAGATGTCTCTAAGTTAATCAGCGATATGCACAAGTTGGTATTGCCACCAGGCGATAAGATCTTGCATGTCTTTCCACAGGAATTTACTGTCGATGACGAGACGAAGATTGTCGATCCTATCGGTATGTCTGGTGTCCGTCTAGAAGCTAATTTTCATATTATAACTGGGCAGATTGGTGCCTCTAGAGATATCATCCGTTGTGTCGAGAAAGTAGGTCTGGAAGTCGCAGATATCACCTTGGAGCCGATAGCTTCATCTAAAGCAGTCTTGTGCCAGGAAGAGAAAGATGCTGGCGTCGCGTTAGTAGATATAGGAGGTGGTACAACAGATATTACCATATTTAAAGATGGTATAATCCGTCATACTTCTGTTATTCCATTTGGTGGCAATGTGATTACCACGGATATCAAGGAAGGCTGTATGGTCATGAAAGATCAAGCAGAGAAACTTAAAGTGAAATTTGGTTCTGCGTTAGCAGATGAGATATATGATAATCGGATCATCACGATACCTGGATTTAAGGGTAGAGACTATAAGGAAATATCAGAAAAAAACCTAGCTAAGATTATCGGTGCGAGACTGGAAGAGATTTTTGACTATGTTTTGTGGGAGATTAAGAGAAGTGGTTACGAAGGCAGACTAATAGCAGGGATAGTTCTAACCGGTGGAGGATCACTACTTAAGAATATAGATAAACTTTCAGAGTATTATACTGGATTGCCGACGCGTATAGGGCAGCCGATAGAGCATTTAGCACATGGCTATACTAGCCAGATAGCCAGCCCTATTTTTTCTACAGCAGTGGGCCTATTAAGTATTGCGATTAATAATATGGAAGTTTCCGAAAAGACCTCTATAGAATCAAAGGATGAGCAGGAAAAATCAGAAGAGAATAAGTGGCTCAATAAGTTCTTTACTTATACCAAAGATTTTTTCGCTGCAGCACCAGATTCTGAATTTTGAAATAACTTGTAGATACACTAATAGATATGAATAGTTTATTTGATAGTATGAATAATTCCATAATCAAAGTCATCGGTGTCGGTGGTGGTGGCAGTAATGCTGTTGCTTTTATGTATAAGCAGGGTATTGTCGGTGTCGACTTTGCAGTCTGCAATACAGATAAGCAAGCGCTAGAAGAGAACCCAGTCGTCTATAAAATCCAACTAGGTCCTAGTGTATCAGAGGGTATGGGTGCGGGTAACTCACCGGAAGTCGGTAAGCAGGCATGTATAGAATCGATAGATGAAGTCCGCAAGTTCTTAGATAACGGAACTAAGATGCTATTTATCACTGCCGGTATGGGTGGTGGAACAGGTACAGGTGCCGCGCCGATTATTGCTAAGGCTGCTCGTGAGATGGATGTGCTTACAGTTGGTATTGTCACTTTACCATTCAAGTTCGAAGGCCTACGTAGACGGACCCAAGCCTTAGAAGGACTAGAAGAATTTAAGAAAAACGTAGATACCTTACTTGTCATCTCTAATGATCGTGTCCAAAAGCTATATGGCAATATGAAAGTCACATTGGCTTTCTCTAAAGCCGATGGTATACTTGCAACAGCAGCTCGTGGTATCGCAGAAATTATTACGATTCCAGGTTACATCAATGTAGACTTTAGAGATGTTAATACGGTCATGAAGAATAGTGGTGTGTCCATTATGGGATATGCGGAGGCCTCTGGCGAAGATAGAGCTCGTGTCGCTGTACGCGAAGCATTAGATTCTCCATTACTAGAGGATAATGATATACGTGGTGCTCAGCACATTTTGCTCAATATAACCTCAGGTACTGATGAGGTGACGATGGATGAGATTTCTGAGATCACTGAGTATATAGAGGCGGAAGCTGGAACTGGAACAGATATGATCTGGGGTAACTGTAAGGATGAGAAGCTCGGCGATAAGTTGAGCGTCACGATTATAGCTACTGGATTCAAAGGCATTAAGCATGAAACACCTAAAGTTGTCAAAGTAGGCTTGGATTCAGAGCTTAGAACGCAAGAAGTTTTTGACTTAACCACTGCTGACGAAGGTCAAGCTACAGTTGTCGAGTTTGATGACATACAGCCGACGACATCGAACAGACTAGAACCATTTGTGAGGTCGTCTGAGCCTGAAAAGGAAAGGGATGAGCCAACACCTCCTATAGAAAAACGTAGAATTATACGTCGTGTGACACGACCAGAGGAAAATGTATCCAGACCTGCAAGACCTATCAATAGCCCGAAAGATATATCGGAGCTAGAAGATGTTCCTGCATATAAGCGTAAGAGAATTAGTCTCGATGATAACGCGGATGAAGGACAGAAAATGTCTAAGCTTAGTATCAATGTTGACGAAAATGACCTTCCTAAGATAGAAAGAAACAATTCTTTCTTTCATGGAAATGTAGATTAGAAAATTTGTTACTCAATTATATAACCACCTGAAGAGGATAGTTTGCAATAGAGCAGAACTGGAATTTTTGATAATAGAACCGAGCTCTCGAGAATGTGCTAATTTATTAAAAGTGCAGAGAGTGAGAAGATCACGGATTTCGTCTTTTTATTACAATAGAAGTCTTGTCTATTCTAACGTGAATATTTAGACTTCGAAAATTACTTTTCTTCCCGAATCTCTTTCGGGAAAATGAGATTGGTTTATTGATTGAGTTTAGTCCCGCCTGAGAAACGGGACTATTTTTAGAAAAAAGTTTGTTTGCAATATATAGTACTCGATCTGACTATGACCTAGTTAGTTTGTAACAAGGCCTCCTTGATAATAGAACCGAGCTCTTATAATGGTGCTTATATAAGAAAGCATAGAGAGCGAGAAAATCACGGATTTCGTCTTTTTATAATAGAAGCTTTGTGTTCTAAAGAGAATTCATGGACTTCGAAAAAACACTTTTCATCCCGGATCTCATCTGGGAAAAAGAGATTGGTTTATTGATTGAGTTTAGTCCCGCTGTGAGAAGCGGGACTATTTTTTTTAGAATAAAGTTTGTTTGGATTTAAATAGAATTAGGCCAGACTATAATTAGTGCATTATAGATCCTGAGCATCTTGGTATTAGAACTTAGCACAAGAGATTGTATAAAAAGCATAGAGATTGACAAATACGTCTCGTAGAGAAAACTTTTACCCTTGCTTTCTAGATGTAATATGGGATTCCTTGGGATTGAATTAGTCCCACCATTAGGCGGGACTTCTTAGTTTAGAGCTTGTCTTTTGTTACTCTTCGGAATGACTTACTTGCACTTCTTTGCAAATAGGTTGCACCTTATGTTGAACCTTGTAGTAGTGAGTAGGACTTGCCTGTTGGGTTTCTTTGGCCTCTTGCATAGAATAGTCGCAACCATATCCGCCTCTATGGCAAGAAGAAAGAGTTGAAATTGTAAGAGCGATTAGGACTACAAAGGATTGTGGGGAAAGATACTTAGCGATCATGGTCTTCATTTTAGATGGTAAAAAAATGCTAAGTATAAGTTTATCTTATAGTTGTACCTTTTGAGTATACTAATAACGTCGTGTAGCTGGTGTTATTATATATTATGATAAACTTAATTTGTGTTTATGACATCTGCAATTAGTGGCAGAGTAGGCTCGTACTCCTCTCCTAAGACTTCTGCAATCTGTGTTGCTGCCTCTATTGCTTGATCTGACTTAATTTCATTACCTATCTTATAATATAGCAGTGAGAGCAGATCATACCTCCAGAAAGTGCCATCTTCCTTGATACTATTCTTGACAGAGTAGATAAGGTCATTATAATCGATGTTGCGTCGGGAATTAGATAGGATCAGCCTGATGACTGAGGCATACATTACATTGTCATTACTTGTTTCTGGATAGTGCTTTAGTAGATTGACAGAGTATCTTATCGATGGACCGCGTCCCCAGAGTAAATATTTGATCTTAACAAAATTTTCTAGTTTCTCTACACCAGAGATACGATGCTTCCTAAACCATTTTTTGACTGGTTTGAAGTTGAATTCAGGCCTGCCTCTGCTGTTGGTCTTCATGGAATTAAGGAAGACATGAAAAGCGATATTCTCTTTTATCTCTAAACTATCAAAGCGTTCGAAAAACTTAAAATGATATTTTGATAGGAACTTTAGATAGTCCTTATCCAAACCAAAATTTTCCTTGATTAGATACATGGAGACAGGATCACGCCAATCAGTAGACTTCTTATCTAGATACTTCTTAGCCAGATTACGCGCCTCGAAATCGTCCTTGTAATACCTGACCGAATCGATGAGCTCTAGTATATTCTCCCTATTTGCTTGATTAGAAATGTTGTTCAGGGTTTCCTTGAGGTACCGGCTATTAGACCTGGTCTTGGCAAGTGTAGCTAAGAGCTCTTCTGGGGTCTTATGGCCTTTGGCTCTGAGTACTACATCACCGTTATGATCCATGATAAGATAGGTAGGGAATATGTGAACCTTATACTCTTCTACAAAACTCTTCTTCCTGACCGCATTAATCCCTACAGGCTCGTAATCAGCGAGTAGTTCTTTTACGACCTTCTGATCCTGGAAAGTCGTGTCCATCATCTTTAGACTTGGTACAGACCAATCAGTATATACAAAGGCAAAAACGAGTTTTCCGCCCAGCTTGGAAGCACGGTAAGCTTTGCCAACTGTGGTATGGCTGAATATCTCTGGAAGCTCCTGAGCTTGAGTCGTCACACAGCTGAAACAAATAATTGATAGGAAAAATAACCGTCTATAACAGTTCATTGGGTACGATGACTTTAACTCTAAAGATATAGAAAATGCATGAATCACTCAATTCTGTCCAATTTGGGACCCCATTTTTGAATGATCTATGACTAGATATTGCCTAGAAATGTCGACCTTGGGCATTTTTGGCTCCGTAGTTCAACTGGATAGAATATCAGATTTCGGCTCTGAGGGTTGGGGGTTCGAATCCTCCCGGGGTCACCACGATCAAGGACTGCTTCTAAGCATTTATATTTGGAACAGTTCTGAGACCAATTATGAGTCCTATTTGGATGATTAATAAGACTAATAAAGCCCCTGATTATAGATAGTTAGGGGCTTTTGC
>CALEAC010000181.1 GCA_937944095.1 uncultured Saprospiraceae bacterium | reverse complement strand
AATCCTATGGGAAGATGGTTCATCCGATCTCCAAAAATCAGGACTTGCATCTGGTCTATACCAGATCACCATTACTGACCAGAATAATTGTACTATAACTTATACAGAAGAAATAACTCAACCATCACAGCCCACGACAATTACATACGACAAGATAGATGTCGGTTGCTATGGCCGCGCGACAGGCCAAGTTATCTTATCAGCAATCAGCAATGCAGAGCCCGTACAATATGAACTCGATGGTAAAATACAAGGTTCGAACAACTTCACTGAGCTGCCAGCTGGCAACTATACTTTCTCAGTTATCGACAGAAACAATTGCAGTGAAGCTATAGAAATTGAGATCTTAGAGGCAGAGGAGATCGAGATCGAATACATGAATGACCTCCAAGTCCCTTTCGGATCTGACCTACAGTTAGAATTACAGCTTAGTCATCATGTCGGAGCTGTTTCTTACAAATGGTCCTCGCCTTACATGGCGCTTTTTGAGTGTAGTGATTGTCCTAACCCTGTCATTAGGAATATAGAAAAATCATTCTCTGGGTCTGTCAAAATAATCGACTCTAATAGTTGCTCTGTAGAGGATTATTTCAATATCGATGTGTTGGATGAAAACGTAATTGATGTACCAACGGGGTTCAGCCCCAATGGAGACAATGCTAATGATGTCCTCCATGTATTTGGTAATGAAGACATTACAATCAACCTATTTCGAATATACTCCAGATCGGGAAGTATCGTCTTTGAAGCCACAGATTTTACACCTAACGATTTGGATATTGGCTGGAATGGCATCATGGATGGCAATAGCGCTCCGATGGATTCTTATCTATGGACAATCGAATATAGACTACCTAATGGTAGATTAGAACAAGCACGAGGTCAAACGACTTTGATTAGATAAATTAGTGAACACCTGGAAATTCAAAATACCGATTATCACCTTATTGTCCATTTCACTATTTGGTCATGTCTCGGCACAGAAGGTGCAGTTCTCACAAACTGACAATCTCAGTCTATTCGATAATCCGAGTTACTCCGCCTACTTTCAGGATGACAAAAATCCTAATCACCAGCTTTCTATCAGATATAGAGATCAGTTCAGACAATTTGCTAGTCCTGCGTACAGGACACTCATGTTAGAAGGCAATTTCCCCTTATATTATTCCTCTCTGGACAGTTGGAATATGGGCTTAGTTCTACAGAATGATAATTCTAACAATGGCTTATTTAAGCAAAACTTGATTGGCCTGCAACTTGGCTATGCTAGAAAATTCAGTAGTTCAAGGTCATCTTATACCAAAGTGAGTACCGGCTTATTATTTAGTTACGAATCAAGTAACTTCAATACCTTAGATCTATGGTTCGGCAAACAATATGATACGGAAAGTCTGGACCTGGACCCAACTTTATCTAGTGGTGAACCGCTGCTTAGATCTCAAGTCAATTATTTTAATTTCAACTTAGGCCTCGCAATAGACCATCACTTTAGTGCTAAAAACTATTTAAAAGCAGGACTAGCCTTACATCATATAAACCAACCAGATATAGGTAACATATCCTCAGAAACTTTAGGCATAAGGACACAGGCCTTTGCAGAATTCATGATTGGTACGAGTAGGTCATTATATCAAGGTCTGATTGTAGGTGGTGTTATAGAAGGACCCTACTTGCAGATCCAGCCTGGATATAAGTTACTATATGATGTTTCTGGTCGAGGTGATACGAAACTGAGGACTTCACTAGCTACAAGATTCAGCAAAACCACTGCTGGGCTGTCGCTCAATGCGATTGTTCTCGCATTTGGCCTCGAATCGACTCAGTGGTATGGTCTGCTCTCTTATGATGTTTCTACCTCTAGCCTAAATGAATCTACGCCAAGTAACGGTGCGATAGAGCTTTCTTTAGGATATTTCCTATTCTCTGATAGATAGCATTAAGAGTATTACTATTTTCATCTTATTATGTTAATACTAGGGAAATACCTATTGGCCATACCTAGGCTTATAATCGTTGTAGTGAGCTTGTTCTTGGTACTCGTCCCTTATGTACTATCGACTTATATCATCAAGAATACACCAGAGCGTGCATTTGAGATAAGAAGAGCCTGGACCAACTTTATAGTTAAGGTACTAGGACTAGACATCACCTACATAGGCCATCCGCATTCTGCTCCGGTTCTCTATGTTTCTAATCATAGAAGCTTCTCAGACCCCTTAGTTTTTGCAAAATTTTTGGATGCGTATGTCATCGCTAAAGCTGAAGTCGAAAACCTTCCACTGATTAGTACAGGTGCCCAATTAACAGGTATTCTATATGTGGACAGAGGCCATCAGGATAGTCGCTCTAAGGTCAAAGAAATGATGGTAGAAACATTGAAGCAAGGTTATAACGTATTGGTCTACCCAGAAGGCACTACTTCTAATGAACCATCTACTTTAGATTACAAACCAGGGACCTTTATGGAAGCTGCAAAACATAACATACCCGTAGTTCCCATCGTAATCGACTACAAAAACCCCGATAACAACTGGTACTATGGCTCCATGTACAAGCATCATCTAAAGCAATTTAGTAAGCTAAGGACCAGCTGCTTCATAGAGGTAGGTCCACCGATGACACATACAGATGGAAAAACCTTAAAGAACGAAGTCTTGGCTTGGACTGACAATAAGATTATTGAGATCAGAAAGCAATGGTAGCATAAAGGCTGCTACTTAGCCTTGAAGATGAGAGAGATACTATTGACGCAATGTCTTGTATTTTTCTCTGTAAGCCGCTCACCGACGAACACGTGGCCTAGATGCCCCTGACAATTAGAACATATAATCTCCACGCGCCTACCGTCTGCATCTGGCACTCTCTCAACCGCACCTGGCACCTCATCATCGAAAGCCGGCCATCCACATCCCGACTTAAACTTAGACGCTGAGGTGTACAATTCTGATTCACAACGTCGACAACAATAGATGCCCTGAGCATAGTGATCATTATACTCTCCGGTATATGGCCGTTCTGTGCCCTTATGGGCTATAACATAGGCTTCCTCCTCAGTTAGTTGATTGTATTCCTTTTTACTCATGTAGTAACTCTGGGTAGTTTTTCTTTAGTTTATTAAGTTTCGGCGATATGACCATCTGACAATAGCCTTGTGCCGAATTCCGTCGATAATACTCATGATGATAGGCCTCAGCAGGATAGAAGACATCTAAGGGTACAACTTCAGTCACTGCAGGATTAGGCCATAGCTGTGGTAGCTCACTACTGATGAATTCTTCGATATCTTTTTTCTCTTGTTCTGTATTGTAAAAGATGATAGATCGATACTGCGTCCCCACATCATTGCCTTGTCTATTAAGTGTGGTTGGGTCATGAGAACTAAAAAAGACTAATAGCAAATCCTTATAGTTGATTAAGTTTTCGTCATACTCTACCATAATCAATTCTGCATGACCTGACAGTCCTGAACAGATTTCCTTGTAAGTTGGATTAGTTGATTGTCCACCTGCATAGCCCGGTACAATCTTAACTACACCCTTAATCATATAGAAAACGGCCTCTGTACACCAGAAACAGCCTCCGCCAAAATATCCTTTCATCACCTAATTACTGATTATATCCTAGTTTCTTTAATATCTTCTCAAACTTAGATGAGGAGCCATCCTGAGATTGCAACTCTATAAGTTTAGTCCAGTTCTTTTGATGTGCATGAAGGGCTTGCAGTGGCCATTCAGTTGGGTCTACTATCTTATATCGTCCACCAAACTTATCGAGCAATGCGCGTAATTCTCCAGACGATCGTCGGGAGAGTACCTGCCAATCAGAGATCCCACTTTCCTTAAGAATCGCTTCCATGCGAGGACCGACACCTTCTATGATCTGAAGGTTAGTTTTCACTAAGTTAGGATAACCATCAACCTTGCCATCCGACAGCTCGGTTTTTCCTCTATGCTTTGATTTATCTTCGAGACCACCTTTGTGTATGTCTTCCTTTATTAGGTCATCATTTTCTAAGCCATCTTTCTTCGATTTCTCCCCTACTCTACTTTTATCATTTCCGCTGCTTGTTTCTGTAGCATCAGTGGCTCCTAGTGGCATTATTATAGGCAATGGCAATGCCTGCTTTTCAGCTGGTTTGGCTTGAGAACTAGACTTTTTCTCTGCTGTAAGTGCATTCGTCTTAGCGACTTGTTCTATATATCTCTTATCTAAGTCCCCATACTTACTTTTCAATCTTTCTAGCTCATATGATCTAGTCTCATTTTCAGTCTCAACCTTCCTCAGTTGATACTTACAATTCTCGACTTCAGCTTTCTGAGCATGATAGAGTTTGACTTGCTGGTCATACTTAGCCTTATAGCTACGCCAAAGAATACTTCCTAAAAGGATTCCTAGTAGAAAAGGTAGTATCCACCATAGAAACCATGATGCACAAAAGTCTGTCAGTATATTAATAAATATTAAATCCACAGAAATTATTTTACGATAACTAATTCCGTCCGACGGTTATTTCTCCTTCCTTGTTCTGTCTCATTTGAATCTACTGGCTTTTTCTCTCCCTGACTGAAGGTCAGTATCCTATGTGGACTTAGTCCTTTACGGATCAGCGCTTCCTTTATGACACGAGCTCTCATGAAACCCATTTTACGATTACTTAGTTCATCGCCTGCATTATCAGTGTGTCCTGTAACATAGACTTTACTCAGGTCCTTCTGTGAATTTCTGACGACCTCGTCTAGATAATTACTAATATCACTATCCAAACTTCTATCTGCTATGTTATAATCAAAGTAGATAACCGTTTTCTTATCCCCCCTGATGACCCGACTGTTAGAGCTCGTAATTGTCGCCTCATCTGAAATTGCAGTAATTGACGTATCTGCCGTATTTGTTGATATTGAGTCTTGAGCTGGATCAGTGCCACTTGTAACCTCAGTTGTGTCTAGCGTTGCTATAATTCCACCTTGCTCACCCAAGCTATTCTCGCTAGATATCTTATTATCAAACAAAGGCCGATTCCTAGCGTCGTCATGACAATAATCACTCTTGATGTAGTAATAACCAAGGCCGGTTAGCAACCACAAAAAAACAACAAGGCCAGCTTTCATTACTTGATAATTAGTTTGAAAAATACTTAAAAAGAAATCACTTTTACTTTCCTAGATTGTTTTTAGGCCTTCGGTATTGCTAAGAATTTTTTATATATTCATTAAAGTAATGATAATCTCTGGTAAACCTCAAGTTTGGAAACAAGATTATTTAATTATCCTGCCCTTAAGCTGCTTGTGCCCTTTATCTTAGGGATTGTCTGCTATTCCTATTCGAAAGAAACAATTGCGCCAGTCGCCTGGAGCTTCGTGATACCATTAATATTCCTAGGATTAATCTACCTTTCTAAGAGACCCACTGCGAAGAGTGTACTCGTCTTATTCTTATTCTTCATTATCGGATATCTACACCCCTACTATTCTGACCCATTTAGACACCATCATCATTTTTCCAAACAAGATGAAGTGAGTGCCCTCATTGTCCAAGTAGAAAAGCTAGAAGAAAAATCAAAAAAGCTTAGGGTCGTTAGTGAAGTCAGATTTCTAAAACAAAATTCCAACCTCTGGCATCAGAGCAATGGCAAACTCCTATTGTATATTAAGAACCTTAACAAACAACAACTTGAAATAGGTGATTATCTACACCTGCCTGCTACATATTATAAGGTAAAACAAAATAGCAACCCCAATACCTTTGGCTTCAAACGGTATTTGAACAATCTGGGTATAGACCACATTGCTCATCTAGACCAGTCAGATATACAAATTCTTAAGTCTAATTCCCAGACCATCTTATCGGCTGCCTATATGCTTAGAGAACATTGCCAAGCGATACTCAATGCACAGATATCTAACAAGGAAAATCTTGCCATTGCTTCTGCTATGATTCTTGGTAACAAGGATCTGATACAGGATGAGCTCTATGAGGCATACTCAGACTCTGGGGCGATCCACGTCTTGGCTGTTAGTGGTCTTCATGTGGGTATCGTTGCTAGTATAATATTACTCCTATTCCGAACGCTGGGACTTTCGAGAGCTAAGAAATTAGAAAGTGTCTGTTGCATCATCATGATCTGGGCTTTCGCATTAATATGTGGGTCAGGACCTGCAGTCGTGAGAGCCTCTATCATGTTCTCATTATTGCTTATTGGCAGAGCTATAAGTAGACCTGGCAATAGCCTCAATATACTTGCGGTTGCCGCCTTCGGTATGTTGCTCTACGATCCGAACTTTCTCTACCAAGTTGGGTTTCAGTTTTCCTTTTTGGCCTTAGCCAGTATCATTCACTTCTTTCCCTTGCTTAGAAGGGTTGTGAATACCAATCACAAGTGGCTCAATCATGCTTGGAATCTTGTTGCTGTATCAATCGCTGCTCAAATCCTAATATTTCCGCTTTCTATCTATTACTTCCATAAGTTTCCAACGTACTTCTTCCTCAGCAGCTTGATTGCTATCCCAGCAGCCTTTCTAATATTAGCAACAGGTCTAGGGTTATTACTAGTGTCTACTATACCTATACCATTATTGTCATCCATAGCACGAGTACTCAGCTTAGTACTAGACCAGCTCTTAACTGCGCTGAATTGGTTCATCTATAATATCCAGCAATTGCCTTTCTCACATGCAGAAAATCTTAGCTTATCAAATACCTCCATCTTACTTATTTATTTAGTTATACTACTAGCTGCGTTCTATGCTATTAACCACAATTCAAAGATACTGACAGCACTGCTAAGTCTTATCCTTATCCAATCAATCAGTAGACATCTAGAAAATTACAAACTATCAAAAGAACCCAAACTTGTCATCTATGACATCTATGGTGAGAGTTATGCGGATCTATTTATAGATTGCACTCATGTCCCTCTGCATCTGTCTATTAATAACCCCAAGCAAATATCATATAACACTAGCGGTCATCAGATTGCTCAGAGGACTAGAGGTATCAGCTCACTATCCGACCACGACATAGAAGAAAATGAACACATCCTATTATATAATGACCAGCTGATACTGCTCTACCCAGATCATAATATTCTAGCTAAACGAATAGATAAACCGATACAACTTGCTATCCTTTCAGCACAACAGGAATTAGATGTGCGTCACTTATTAGGACAATTCCAAATAGAGCAAATAATCTTAGACAGTAGCTTCAAAAAAGAAAAGTATCAGCTCCAGAAGATAATTACTGAGCATGGTATTCCAGTGCACTGTACTTCTATCTCCGGATCGTATACAAAGCTGTTATGAAAGACCTAGTAAAACAGATCAAATTCAGTAAAGGAGATAGAAACATTATTGTTCTCCTTTGTCTTGCGATTATATCTTCATGGGTATTTGGATTAATCTATACACCTATAAATGGTGAAAAATCCTCATTCACCTTAGATGAGGTCATCCATGAATTGCCCCTAGAAGAAAAAACAGAAGCAATCAGCGTTATCCGAGAGGTTCAAGAAAAGCCCCAATTCAAGAAAAAGACCTATAAAAAGACCTACAAAAAACATCATACCAAACCAACACTGAGTGCTTTTGATCCGAATACAGTAGATAGTTTACAATTAATCGATTTTGGTCTTAAACCTTGGACAGTTTCGAATCTGCTCAAATACAGGCGAGCTGGTGCGTACTTTTATAATTGTGAAGACCTCAGTAAAATCTATTCACTTAACGATTCAATATTCCGAAAACTCCTACCCTTTTGCAATATTGCACAAAATCAAGTTACAAAAAAACCTACTAAGAGGTCGCCAAAGAAGTCACCAAAGAAGGTTGTCTCTACAAAGCCTAAGATTTCGATTAACAAGGCCACGGCCGAGGACTTAATTCAGCTCCGAGGAATCGGGAAGGTCTTCTCTGAACGCATAATCAAATACAGAGATCTATTAGGTGGCTTCCACAGTCCTGACCAGATACAGGAGGTATATATGCTAGAAAAGGCCTTGGCAATACAAATAAGTAAGCAGCTGGTATTTGATGGCCCATTAGAAAAAATCAATGTTAATTCGGATTACAAAACAATAATAAGGCACCCCTATCTGGATAAGAAACTCACCAAGGCCATCCTAGCCTACAGAAAACAACATGGCCGTTATACAACTGTGAGCCAATTGAAGAATATATATACAATCAATGATTCCATATACTCTCGTATAAGTCCTTACCTAAGGACCGAGTAGACCTAAGGAAAGTGTACCTTTGACCCTCATCAATGGCCTAGAAGATACCTTGAAGCAGCTCCGTTATTTAAATAAATATCTACGACACTATAAATTACGACTAGGCTTAGGTATTCTGTTCGTCGGTGCTTCTGTATTTTTTAGTGTCCTAATTCCATCTAGAATAGGACAAGCTCTAGATCATATATTAAGCAGAACAAAAGATATAGCAGAGTTTAATGGTGAATCGTACATGGCTATCTTAGGTGATGATATCTTACGATTTTCATTAATGATACTTGGTCTGTCTGTCTTATCAGGCATATTCATGTATCTGATGCGAAAGACGATTATTGTCATGTCTCGCTTGATAGAGTATGATCTTAGAAAAGAAATCTATGAGCATTATCAGAAATTAGATACGGGCTTCTACAAGCGTAATAAGGTCGGCGATCTGATGTCTCGGATTAGTGAAGATGTGTCTAAGGTGCGTATGTACCTAGGCCCAGCGATACTATATGGGATCAGAGTTGCTTTCCTATTTACTTTTGTCATCTTCTGCATGTTCAGCGTCAGTACTACACTGACCTTATATACCCTCTTGCCCTTACCGTTTCTTTCCCTCTCTATCTACTATGTCAGCAGCATCATCAATAAGAAAAGTGCGGTTATCCAAGCTCAAGTAGCTAAGATTAATAGTATAGCTCAGGAAACATATGCGGCTATTAGAATCGTCAAATCCTATGTAAGAGAATCAGAATTCCAAAGTTATTTCAAAGAACAAAGTGAAATCTATCGATTAAAATCACTCGAATTAGCTAGAGTCCAAGCCTTGTTTTTTCCACTGATGATCCTATTAGTTAGCTTAAGCACTTTACTTACTATCTATATAGGTGGCAAACTGGTTGTACAAGGCGAAATTCAACCAGGTAACATCGCTGAATTCGTGATATATATCAATATGCTGACCTGGCCTATCACCTCGATTGGGTGGATAGCATCGATCATACAGCAAGCTGAAGCATCTCAGGCAAGAATTAATGAAATCCTTACAATCAAATCTGAGATCACAACAGGTGTAATACCCTTAGCCGATACAAAAGGCCAGCTGACCCTAGAAAACGTCAGCTTCACTTATCCAGATACTGGCATTACAGCGATTAAGAACATCAGCTTTCAGATTAATCCAGGCGAGAGGATTGCCATTGTAGGTAGAACAGCCGCTGGGAAAAGCACTTTAGCCGAACTGATTCTAAGGCTATATGACACCACTGAAGGAACGATTAAGGTAGATGGAACAGATATCAGAGAGCTCTCGCTCCATGACCTTAGAAGTCGAATAGGCTATGTACCTCAGAATGTCTTTCTATTCTCAGACTCTATAGCCAATAATATCGCTTTCGGCAACAATGAGACGGACCAAGACGCTGTACATAGATATGCAGATGTAGCTGCAATAAAAGAAGATATACTGTCCTTCTCCGAAGGCTTCGAGACTCAGGTTGGAGAAAGAGGCGTCACCTTATCAGGAGGGCAGAAACAACGTATATCGATCGCACGAGCGCTTATAAAGGAACCGGACATAATAATTCTAGATGACTGTCTTTCAGCTATAGATGCGAATACAGAGCATAAGATCCTAGCCGAATTAGATGGTGCCCTAGAGGGTAAGACGACCTTAATTATTACCCATAGAATCAGCAATCTCATGACCTTCGATAGAATATTTGTCTTAGAGGAGGGCGCACTGAGGCACATAGGCAACCACGAGGAATTAATGGCTTTAGACGGCTACTATAAGCACATCGTAGATCATCAGTTCGGGGAGCAACTTAGTTAAGAGCATAAGTTTTTAAGGAATCTTTAGATTACTTTTATATCTTAGTTTTACTCATTACTACTATCTAAAATCGAAATAGGTGGAAAACGATAAAAAGTTCGAGAGCGTATACTCATCTAAAGTACGCGCAGGAAAGAGAAGAACTTACTTCTTTGATGTAAGACAAACAAAAGGTGAAGACTACTATATCACGATTACAGAAAGCACTAAACGCTTCGATGGTAATGGATATGAGCGTCATAAGATCTTCTTATACAAGGAGGACTTTAACCGTTTTATGAGTAATCTAGCTGATACTGTCGATCATGTCAAAACGGCGCTTATGCCTGATTTTGATTATGAGCTCTATGAGAAAAGACAGTTAGAGTGGGAAGAGAAGATGAGATTGGAAGATGAAATGGGTAAACAAAATCAGCCAACTTCTAATACAGAAAATACGACGACATCTACAGAAAGTAGTGAACCATCTGATGATTCGGCTAAGTCTGACGACGATATCAGCTGGTAACCCTTATTTGATACTAATACTATCTAGTCCCGACTATGGAATTGGCTCGGTATTTTCTTCAATACAATTAAAAAAAACATATACCGATGGACAAACCTAAAATAGCAGGCACTTCACCAATAAAAATTTCTTTAGAAAAAGGCAAGAAATACGCTTGGTGCTCATGTGGCCTAAGTGCTAATCAACCATTCTGCGATGGTGCACATAAGGGCAGTTCTTTCTCCCCAAAGGTATTTGTTGCAGAAGAATCAAAAGATGTACATTTCTGTACTTGTAAATTAACGGACAGGGAAATGGGCTTATGTAATGGTGCCCACAAGCAG
>CALEAC010000180.1 GCA_937944095.1 uncultured Saprospiraceae bacterium | reverse complement strand
GAATTGACAATAGAGGGCCTCGAGCCTAAGTTACCTGAGTACCTTACTCTCGCTGTGAATTTGTTTTTGATAAAAGGAAAACTCACTCTCGCAGAGTAGCGCATCGAATTACCACCATCGATATTAATAGGTTGGTAGGTTGTGACGAGCCTTTCATCAACGGTCTCGTTAGTCGAAAACTGCGTTTCGTATAGGGTGAAACTACCAAAGAGATTCATACTTACATCTGATATCGGAAACCGTCTTCTCATAGAAGAGGAGATACTATTAGATATCGCAGGGAGTAAGGCAGGATTACCAGTCTTGACAAATAACGGATTGAGATTATCTACGATAGGTTGTAAATCTTGAATCTCAGGTTCATCTGCATTCCGATTGTAAGAGGCATTGATATAGGTATTTCTGTCGGGGTTGAAACTGAGAGAGAGATGCGGAATATATTGCTGATATTCTGCATCGACGACACCTAAGTTAGCGCCATCTGAAAGAGCAGTTGTAACACCCTCCAAATTAAAATGTTGATAACCGAGCCCGAGAGAGATATTGACCCCATCATGCGAATACCTTAGTGCTGATCCGATTCGATTATAGCTAATCCTGTTATCATAAACGCGACTGAGCTGATTGTTCAGCACCGATTCAGTACCTTGCAGATCATAGACTGCACGTTCGCCTTGTTCGCGCCTATTTCGATGATTATAAAAGGTCTGAAGGAAGAATTTTTTGGCTAGGGGTTCTACATACACTGCATTAGACTTGAACAGGTTTTTGCTTTGTATATCATTGTTGTCTTGATCTATGATCAGCATGCCTTCTACGCCTGTGTCACCGAAAAAGTCAGTGTTAGACCCTTGGGTCCAATCATCCTCTAATTCTGTGGTGAGGTAGCTGACATTGGCACCCAATCTGCGTCCTTTTTTCTGGAATTTTTTTCGAAATATAAAACTGCCGCTTAATAATTCTCCAGTTGTCTTAGTCTGATTATTGAAGGTTGTCCGACTAGCTAGGTCCTCATCACTAGAAAGTGCGGCGGAACCACTATAATCCATATTATTATTAATCAAGGCAGTTGTCAGATCTATTTTGATTGTATGTAAAGAATCTAATTCTTGTTCTAACTCTACTTCCACTCGATGTCCTCTGGACACATCGTCAGCAGTACTGGCCATTGTTTCTTGCTGGGTAAAGTTCTGATAGAACTTATCCTGATTACTGACTGTTTGTTCGAGTAAGCCGTTTTGATTATAATAGTAGACAGTATTAACCTTGGTCTTTTTATGATCATAATTAAAATTCAGCCCACCACTATAATTTTCGGGAAGCCCTGAGCGACCATCAGCAAAGAACATAGAAGAAATACTGGCTTCGATACCACCACCACCGCCGCCGAACATATAATAGTTATGGCCACCACCACCGAAGCCGTAAGTGTCATCTTGTGAGAATCTAAATGTGCCAGACCCCATGAAGTCTTGATAATCATTCCATGCGAGGCCGTTCCGCCCAGTGTTATTGCCGACACCGACTAGACTGAACTGTATCTTGTCATTGAACTTATTATAATTACCCTTTAGTTCTTTTCTTTCTTGGTCACCGATAGCAGCAATAATTTTACCGAAACCACCACTCTTGAATTCATCTTTGAGTTCGAGATTCATGGTTTTCTCTTCTGTCTCTGTCTTGATACCAGTTGTTTTTTCTTCTTCAGATTTTGTGTCAAAGACTTGGACCTTGGAGATGCCTTCTGCAGGTAGATTCTTAGTTGCTGCTTTTGGGTCAGACCCAAAAAATGATTTTCCATCCACAGTTACTCTATTGACATCTTTTCCATCTGCTTGGATACTCCCATCAGATTCGACCTCTATACCTGGCAGACGACGGAGTAAGTCCTCTACGGTAGACCCCTCAGGTACCTTGAATGTGGAGGCATCATATTCGATCGTATCGCCTTTCATTTTCATAGGTGCTTTGGCAGCTTTGATAACGACCTCCATGAGTTCTTCGGCAATCTCTGTCATCTTGAGGGTACTGAGATTAATGTTGTCACCATCAGAGCTGGCATCTACAGTCAAGGGTAGAAAACCGATGTAAGTCGATTTGACTAGATGATTCCCGTAGGGTACATCTTTGAATCGAAATGAGCCATCCATGCCAGTCTTCGTAAAATCAAGCATGGTAGAATCTGATTTTTCTAATAATAGTACCGTAGAAGCAATGAGCGCATTGCCCAGGGTATCCTCTATTATCCCATCTATTTTATAAGATTGGGCGCAAACAGAGATCAGGGAGAAGATGGCAATAAGGACGGAAAGAAGTGAGTTCCTCATGATAGTAAGTTGTTGATACACAATATTACGAGATAATTCGTACTAAAGTGTCTAGATTGACTAGATGTAATGATGCTTACAAAAGTAGTTTTGATGTGTCGCTATGGATTGGTTATTTAGGACATTGACATTTTGTTAAGAATTACTCTGTGACGATTAGTTCTGTACTGCTAAAAAAACTCCTTTGGATTTGAAACCAATAATTTTCTGAAATGCCGAATTGGTCAGACTGATGATAATGGTTCGTCATATGGGCGACTTGTCCTAATTCACTACAGATTGATAAGTTACCAGTTTTTTTTCTGAATTGTACGTCATGGATATATAACCTCAACAATCGAGGTGCTTATGGAATTAACCGAGTATAGTTATCTACTCATGGTTAGTTCTTTAGATAAGATATCTTGTTATTGGCCTCTTATTATTATCCCTAATCCTTAAACGGTCATATGAGAAATAGAGTATGATTAGCTTAAGTTATTCTTGGGATATTACACGATACCAAAGCTGTGTCCGTCCTAACCATGGTGTGCCGATATACCCACGCACTTTAAGTGTATTGTTATCCTTAAATGAGATGATACATTTATATTCTTTGCCATTAGCGGGATCGAGGATGAGGCCGCCTTTCCACTCATCTCCATCAGCTTTCATAGCTCTTAAAATTTCTAGTCCGACGAGGGGGGCATTCTTTTTGTCTCCTTTGCAGGCCTCACAATGGGTGAGATCGGCGGCAGGTAGTAGCTTGATAACTGAGGCAGAGAAAATATGATCAGCTTCCTGAATCTCTATGTAAGCTTTAGCCTGACCGTCTGTATCGTCCACCGTCTGCCATATGCCTGTCAGTGTTTGAGCAGAGAGTGATATGGATAATATTAATAAGCAGAGTGCAGCTATTGTTTTAGTCATTAGTCTAATTTTAGTACTTCGTTTTTAGAGTGGGCTTTATAACGACCCTTACCGAATTGAGTCCCATTGAATGAGGTGGTTAGCTTGAGTCTTTCCCGGTCTTCTTCTGGTAGCCGATTGAACTCTTGGCATTTGACAGAGCAACTGTTATCATACTTAGAGCTGCAAGTCTCGCACTGGATAAAGAGAATATGACAGGCATCATTAGCACAGTTAGTATGGTCATCGCAGGGATTCCCACACTGGTGACATAGCGCGATGACATCATCTGAAATCTTCTCTCCGAGGCGATCGTCGAAGACAAAATTCTTCCCGATAAATTTATTCTCTAGACCTTTCTCTTGGACTTGACGTGCATATTCTATGATGCCACCTTCGAGTTGGTGGACTTTCTGGAAGCCATGATGTTTGAAGTAGGCACTCGCTTTCTCACAGCGGATGCCACCGGTACAGTACATGATGATATTCTTGTCTCTATGAGGCTCTAGTATTTCAGCAACGATTGGTAGAGATTCTCTAAAGGTCTCTACATCTGGCTTGATGGCTTCTTTGAAGTGGCCGACTTCGCTCTCATAGTGGTTGCGCATATCGACGATGACAGTATCCTTACGCTCTGCTAGCTGGTTGAATTTTTCTGCATCGACATGTACACCTCGATCAGTTACATCGAAGCTGCTGTCATCTAGACCATCCGCGACGATTTTTTCTCGGACTTTAATCTTGAGTTTATAGAATGATTTGCTGTCATTTTCTATCGCTTTATTCAGACGGACACCCTCTAAAAAAGATATGGTATCTAGCGCCTCCACCATATTGTCATAATTCGCCTCTGGAACGGATAATTGTGCATTAATTCCTTCTCCTGAGACATATATCCGACCGAACACCTCTTGCTCATCCAATAGGAGGAATAGGTGGTCCCTGAACAGCTGACAATTAGCTATATGCGCATACTTGTAGAATGACAAAGTGATTCTAGGACGAGGATCCTGGTCTAGAGCGGTCTTGAGCAGGTCTTTATTGACCTTGTTGTATAGTTTCATAGTGCACTAATTCGCTTTTGCAATAAACGCCAGTGAGGCACAAAGTTAAGGACATTCTATTAAGCGGGCCTAATGCTAATAGTGTGGTTTACAACTAGTTAGTTACACATAGTCGTATTAAATAACATGATTATGTGTAGATTTGGAACTGTTTCATCCTTAATTCCTTACATATAGGAAACTTTTTAATAAGTTTTTCGTTAATATGATAGAAGTATAGAAAGTTCTCTATATTTTTGTTTTCAGAAGTAGAGATACTTCTAATAGAACCTGAATAATAGTCGACATTATCGGCTTCTGAGGAATCAGAAGTTGCTATATAAAGAGGTAGTTTTCTTATTTTGAGACCTTAGTCGAAAGAGCCTGAGTAATAGTACTTGGGCTTTTCGCATTTTTAGATGTCGCCTAATTAGTAACTGGTCCATTAGCTAAGGCCCTCGCCTTGAGCTTTTGCAAGAAAGGACTCGCAAAGATGAAATCGTGTAGTGTATCATTATTGCTATCCAGCACTTCATCCTTATTCCCCTGCCACGCCAGCTTCCCTAGATGTAATAGACAGATATTATCACCGATCTCCATGACGGAGTTCATATCATGTGTATTGATGATTGTCGTGATCTGGTTATCCTTAGTGATATCTAATAGGAGTTCGTCTATGGTAATGGCTGTCTTTGGGTCTAATCCAGAATTGGGCTCATCAGCGAAAAGGTATTTCGGATTCAGAACGATTGCTCTAGCTATACCGACTCGCTTCTGCATGCCACCAGAAATCTCAGAAGGAAACTTACTATTGATACCTTCCATACTGACACGTTCTAGACAGTAATTGACTTGGTCGAGTTTTTCTTTGGCTGTCATTCTGGTAAACATATCCATCGGGAAGCGAATGTTCTCCTCTACAGTCATCGAATCGAAGAGTGCATTACCTTGGAAAAGCATACCGACTTTCATTCTGAGGGTAAGTAATTCATTCTTACTCATCATACACAGATCCTCATCATCATACCAGACCTGCCCTGAGGTAGGTTTGAAGAGGCCAACTAAGACTTTGAGCAAAACGGTCTTACCTGCACCACTCTTGCCGATAATAAGATTAGTCTTACCCTTTTCGAAGGTGAAATCGATGCCTTTAAGCACTTTTGTGTCACTAAAGGATTTAAATACTTTTTCTGCTCTAATCATATCATGAAGTCAATAAAACAGCGAGTAGATAATCAGCCATCAGTATGACTATGATACCATAGACGACGGCGCGAGTACTCGCCTGACCGAGTTCGATGCTACCACCTTTGACGAAGTATCCTTGGTAAGCAGCGATAGAAGTAAGAATATATGCAAAGGTGAAGGCTTTGATATACATCATACAAACATTCCACGGCTGAAAGAAAGATCTGAGACCCTGTACAAATTCCTCATGGGAGAAGGCCCCAGAGTAGGTCGAAGCAAAGTAGCCACCACCTATACTGACAACAGCCGCTATAGAAACTAACACAGGAATAACGAATAAGCCAGCGACAATCTTAGGCATGACGAGGTAAGAAGCTGTGTTGACACCCATGATCTCCATAGCATCTATGTGTTCTTTCTGACGCATACCACCGATTTCCGAAGCGATATTAGAGCCAACCTTCCCTGCTAGGATGATAGACGAGAAGGTGACAGCCAGCTCTATGATGGCCATATCTCTCACGATATAACCAATATAGTAACTAGGAATCATGGTCCCTTGTAGTTGATAAGTGAACTGTACGGCTGTTACAGCACCGATAAAGAGTGATACAACCAATATAATCATCAGTGATCCTATGCCGATCTCATACATCTGACGCACAGTCTCCTTGTAATACATCCTCCAGTTCTCTGGAAATTTGAAGATCATGCCGTGCCATGAAATAAAGCGCCCTATGTGAAATAGTAAGTTCATGCCTATCTGTGATCACGAAATTAAGCCTATGCTATCACAATAGACAGGGGCACACCTTTTTTTTGGTATGAGTACCCAAAGCTTTGCTCTTATCGAAAAAACCCTATGTTAGATATAAAAAAAGGATGAACGCGATTATAACAGGTGGAACCAAGGGTATTGGAAGAGCAATTGCAGACAAATTGGCCAGCCATGGCTGGCAATTATACATCTGTTCTAGAAGCAAAGAAGACCTCGCGGCAACTAAAACGACTCTAGAAGGCTTGCATGCGGACACGATAGTCCATACAGCTGTAGTAGATGTCAGGGACAAAGTTGCTGTGCAGACCTTCGGTAATCTCTGTCTAGAGCAGTTAGGTGGACAGATCGATGTCTTGATTAATAATGCAGGCGTTTTCTATCCAGGTAGTATATATACAGAAGAAGACGGTGCTTTAGAATCGATGATAGAGACGAATCTATATAGTGCATATCACCTCACGCGTAAGCTAGTACCGGCCATGATTAATAAGAAAAAGGGGCTCATCATCAACATGGCCTCCATTGCCAGCTTCATGGCCTATCCGAACGGTGGCTCATACAGCATCTCCAAATTTGCCTTACGTGGCTTCTCCAAAGTCTTACGAGAGGAACTAAAGGAACACGGTATCAAAGTGACAACTGTTATGCCCGGAGCCACGTGGTCCCATTCGTGGGCTGGTATGAAAGATCAATTACCCGAAAGCCGACTCATGAAAGCAGAGGATATCGCCGATACGATCTGGAGTGTGATTAATCTCAGCGACGCGGCAGTTGTGGAAGAGGTTGTACTGAGACCGCAATTAGGTGATTTGTAACACATTATTATCATAACAAAAAGAAGAGATGACAGTATTATTAAAAGAAAAGAAGGGGCTAAATTATGCGCTGACCTCATTTATAATTGGACTTGTTGGTTTTATTGGGGCTTTAGTTTCGGTCTATATCGTGCTAAAGTTATCACAGCACCCACTGCTCACAGATTCGACTATAGAGATGACTATGGAAGAAAGGAAAATGGCAGGGAGCCAGACGTTGCGTTTCGTGAAATGGTCTTACCTATTTTTTATACCTGTCTACTTGGCTAGTCTTGTTGCTTGTGTTTTGTCTTTTATAAAGAAGGAAAATTCGCCTCTAAAAGGATTTATGGTCGTTATACATGTCTTACTGCTTATTTCGATCATCTTGATGTCTATAAACTAGAGATGGTCTTACCCAATTTTAATAAACACTATATGAGATTTATAATATTTCTAAGCCTTGTCTTTTTTGTTTCATGCTCTGTCAATAAGCAAGGTGATGACACGACGCCCATGACTATGACGATGGACCTTTCTTCTATTGGTCTAAGCAAAGCCTATAGAATAATTCCGGCAACATTCGAAACGGTAACGGATGAGGTCTTAATCATAGATAAGGTTGTAAGGGACGGTTTCTACAAAGAAAAAAAACATAAGCGTCTAGTCAAAGATGGATATAGTACTATCAGAACTATACCCAACCATGGTACGATTACTTACAACAAGGAAATACTACTTAGTTATAGCGGTTACGAAAGTGTAAAACTGGAAGAAGAGTATAAGAATTATAGTACTTATCATTACTGCAAGTCCTGTGACAGTAACTCTGGTATCAGCTATAAAGACGTGCATAAAGCTGCAGTCAAAAATTCAACTCGAGATGGCCAGCCTTATAAGAGAATGATGTCTAGTTATAAGCTGGTCCAAGATGCTCAAGTGGAAGCCTCTTATTCAGATGGATCAGAGATTATCAAGGTGACAGGTACTAGATCACAATTAGAAAAATTACTGAAAAACCCTAAACTAAAGGGTGTAAAGCATCAAATCAAAAAACTGTAAACGCGACAATTAGAATATAAAGATGACCAAGCCTAAATGGATAGGAATCGACTATGGGTCTAAGCTAGCTGGTACAACAGTGATCTGCTATAATGATTGTGATAACCTTGCTTTTGTACAATCCCAAAAAAAGCAAGATGCCGATGTTTTTATTTTGGACTTTATAGCTACTTATTCTCCTGGTCAAGTTTTTATTGATGCACCATTGAGTCTACCAACAGCCTATTATGGTAAAGGAGAAGATTACTTTTATAGAGCTTGTGACAGAGAGACGAAAGCCATGTCCCCGATGTTTTTGGGTGGTCTGACTGCAAGGGCTATGCGACTAGTTTCTCGACCATCAACTGTAACGTTTTATGAGACTTATCCTGCCTACTTAGTTAAGAGGCTTTTGGACCTAGCTGACTTATATAATAAGAAAGGCCCAGTCAATCAAGAGCTTGTTTCTATCTTGGAGAATTCCTTTAACTTAAGTTGTATTACCAAATTAGATAATTGGCACCAAGTGGATGCCTTATTATGTTGGATATCTGGAAAGAGAGCTGCAGAAGGATCTTGTGTATCCTTAGGTCACAAGGAAGAAGGGTTGATTTATTGTTGATTAGCCACTCATGCCGTTTTATATTCTTCTACGGCCTCAAAAAATGCTTTCAGTTTTTGTGCGTCAAGCTTTCCATCAGTACGGACACCACTACATAGGTCTACGCCAAACGGCTGCACAGTTTCGATGGCCTCTATGACGTTGTTTTCATTTAGGCCACCTGCAAGAAACACAGGAACAGAAATTGATTTTCTAATTTCTTTACTAAGTTCCCAGTTATGTGTTCGCCCTGTTCCACCTAGCTCTTTAACCGATCGTTTTGGATTCCCGCTGTCTAATAGAATGGCGTCTACAAAAGCTGATACGTCGATAGCCTCACTGATCGAAGCATCATCCATGACATGGATGACTTGTACCAATCTGACGTGGGGCAATTCATTGCGAATCACTTTATATTCTTGCTTATTTATTTTGTCTACAAGTTGGATCGTGGACGTGTGGACTTTCTTGTAATGGGCTATGATACCTTGTGCATCAGTCTCACTTGTTAGTAAAAAGGTGGAAATAGAGGGAGGAATAGTCTTGGTGATTTTGCAAATTAGTTCATCTTCTATGACACCTGGTCCACTTGGCATTGGTCCTACAAAACCCAAATTTGCTGCTCCGAATTCGATAGCAAGTTTTGCTTCTTCAATACTGCTAATGCAACAAACTTTTACGCTTGGCCTTTTTGACATGCTGATTTGATGTAGACTATATCTGAGAGTGTAGCTGTGGGAGCGTTAACTTCTCATGATAATCATCGAAAGTTAATTAGTATCATTCATTCAGTCGGAAACCGACTCCGTGGATATTCTCGACAGTGATAGAAGGATCTTGCTTAAGATACTTTCTTAATCTACTGATAAACACATCCATGCTACGACCCATAAAATAATCGTTTTCTCCCCAGATACGTTCGAGTATAGTGCTTCTCTCGACGATCTTATTTTTATTCTTGATGAGTAACTTAAGGAGGTCAGCTTCTTTCTTAGTCATCTGCGTATAGTCGTCACCTATGCTAAGCCGTAGGTTGTCATGATCAAGGGTATAGGCGCCGATTTTTAGAATAGGCAATTCTTGCGAACCAGTGATGTATTTTCTTTTGAGAAAGATTTGTATTTTCAGAATGAGTTCTTCTATAGAGAAGGGCTTAGTGATATAGTCATCTGCACCAATTTTGAGACCCTTGATCTTATCTTCTTTGAGCGACTTGGCTGTCAGGAAAATGATTGGAATTTCTGAATGCCTGCTTCTAATTTCTTTAGCAACCGTGTAGCCATCTATTTCAGGAAGCATAACATCTACTAGGCAGAGGTCATAGATCTCTTTTTTAAATAACTGTAGGGCTTGTTTTCCATCCAGGGCATGCGTGACTTGATAGCCATTGAGTTCTAGATTATCCTTAGTCACGAAACTGAGGGTCTCATCATCTTCGACATAGAGTATATGTGGTTTGTTCGCTTTCTCCTCACTCATAATTATGCTGTATGACTAATGGGTAATTTAATTTTGACAACAGTGCCTTGCCCGACTACAGAATCCAGTTCTATATTCCAGTTATGGGCATCACAGATATTTTTGACATAGAATAGACCTAGACCGAAACCTTTGACATCATGTCGATTACCAGTGGATACGCGATAGAATTTATCAAATATCTTTTTCAGATCATCGGTGTTTATGCCTATGCCGTTATCACTAATTAGTATAGTGGCCATACGCGCATCAGCTGACATATTGATTTGTACTTCCGGAGAGTCTTGGCAGTACTTAAGCGCATTATCAAGAATATTAGATAATACATTAGTCAGGTGTAATCGATCAGCCATAATGTATATGGGCTCAGTTGGTAAATGATTAGTGAGGATGCCCTTCTGAAAGTCGAATTTCATTTGTTCCTGTGCGGTGATCATTTTGACAAAGTCTGTTAGGTCGATTCTTTCTTTCTTAAGCTTGAATTGGTCCTTTTCTAGCCGAGCGATATTGAGCACTTTTTCTACTTGGTTATTTAGTCGGCTATTCTGTTCCTTGATGACTTCCGAGTATCTCTTGAGTCTTACATCCTTTACGATAGTTTCATTATTGACGAGATAGTCAGAAGCGAGCTTGATAGAAGAGATGGGCGTCTTGAATTCATGTGTCATATTATTGATGAAGTCAGTCTGTAGGTCGGTGACTTGCTTTTGCCTGAGAATGACCCATATGGCATACATGAAGGAGAGAACAGAAAGTATGGTTAGGATACTGAATAGGATAGGTATCCTGAGGTCATTCATTAGGAGACCAGACCTAGACGGAAACCTGACGACGAAGTAGTAGATTAGGTCATCGAATTTGGGGTGTTCTGTCTCTATGTTTTTGTCTTGCTGTTCACTTAGATTGCAATAGTTGCTATAGAGGTACTCATCATTAGAACAATCGTAGACGGCATATTCGAAATCGGTGGTAATACTCGCTTCTGTAAACCCTCTAACGAGATAGTCTTCGAGGATATTAGCATCTATGGCACTATTAATATTGACGGAGTAATAATTATTGGAACGAGGTTGTATCAGTTTGGACTTAGGGAGTTCGATCTTGTTATAGGCCGCTATGTTATCTGCAACTGAATAGAGGACTTTGGAGACGTTATAATGGAATTCTTCCTCCTTGAGGTCCCACGACCTAACCAGCCAGAAACCTTGGAATACAAGTAGTCCGATGATGGCCAGCGTACCTAAGATTAATATGCCTCTAATGGAACGGATAAGCTTATTTTTTTTGGTTAATCGATTGAATGTACAAATTGCTAAGTTTAAGTACTAATATCCACTCATAGTCTAACGTTGAAGTTTGATTGTGTGTTTGTTAACAGCTCATTACAATATACAGTTGATACCGATGGCGTGTTCTATTTATTTTGGCTTAGCTATCTTTGCATCTTCATGAAAAGCCACATTCTTATAATTCTACTATTTAGCTTTTTAGGTCAGAGCCTTCTGGCACAGAAGGCTAACCCATTTGATATCATCAGGACTGAGACAGATACTGTCGTTCCAGTGAAATCGGAGACCGAAGCTATAGTCACAAAATTAGAGGGTGATAATCCATTCTCGGTCTCTCACATACCTATCAGAAAGAATCAATATAAGGAGATAGAGCGTCTTGCAATCACTGATAAGGTGGAGGAGAACATAGCCCTCAGTTCTTTGCCATTAGTTTTGATCATCATAAGCTTATGCTTGATGGCTTTCATCATTTTCAGAAGGAAGGATCATCTAACGATCTTGATACGATCATTAGCTAATGATAATTTCCTCAAGATGACCAAAGCCAATGAAGGCAATATGCTTTCTATTAATTACATTCTGGGCTATCTGCTCTTCTTCATGAATATCGCCCTGTTCTTCTTTCTAGCTATTAGCAAGTATTTCAGCAGTAATTATACCGAATTGACTTCGAGGTATGGGCTGGGCGAAGTGTCTATTTTCCTGATCATATTAGGTCTCTGTTTTATGTTCTTTTTCGGGAAGCATCTTGTAAATACTTTTTTCAGTTGGGTGTATCGCCTGCCCAAAGAGGCCAGATTGTATGATTTTACAATCATCACATTTCGAAATTTATTAGGTGTTATCTTCCTTATGATTAACATCCTCTTTGTATTCGGTCCTGAGGCATGGATTCAGAGTTTATTGGTGTTAGGCCTTGTAATCTATATAATCCTCTTACTATCAAGACATTACAAAGGAGTAAGGATAGGAGGTACTTGGCTCAATAACTACTTTGTTCATTTTTTTATTTACTTTTGCGCCTTTGAAATTTGTCCTTGGATTATCACTTTTGTAATAGCTCGGGACTTTATTTGAAACTTTTTGAAGGGATTTTTATATGGCTTCTGATTCTAAATCCAAGACTAAAGAATCCTACGATAGGATAACTTCCATATTGATTTCTCAGCCCCAGCCTGAAAGATCTCCATATTTTGAAATAGGGGAGAAGTGGGGTATCAAGATAGATTGGCGCCCTTTTATCCACGTGGAGCCAGTTACTGAAAAGGAATTCCGAAAGAATCGTCTTAGACCAGACGAGTTCTCAGCAGTCATCTTTACGAGCAAGAATTCTATAGAACATTTCTTCAGAATGTGTGAGGAGATGCGCGTCAAGATGTCTCAACAGACTAAGTATTTCTGTCTGACAGAATCTATCGCTAACTACCTCCAGAAATTCATCATATACAGGAAAAGAAAGGTATTTGTAGGTACAAGAAAGATCAATGATCTAGAAACGGCCTTTAATAAGCACAAAGCGAATGAGAAGTTCCTACTGCCCTGCTCTAATCTAGGGGCCAAGGATGTCGTTAGTTACATGGAAGAAAATGATATTAACTTCCAGGAGGCGATGATGTACCGTACGGTTAGCAGTGATTTATCTGATCTCAAAGACATCGTGTATGATTGCTTAGTCTTCTTTAGCCCACTTGGGATCCAATCTTTATATGATAACTTTCCTAAGTTCACTCAGAACAAGACGCGGATTGCTGTTTTCGGGGAGACCACCAGTCAGGCAGTGTTAGACAGGGGACTAGATATCAATATCAAAGCACCTATGCCTGAGACACCTTCTATGTCAATGGCTATCACGGCTTATCTGAATAAGTCCAATAAGAAATAACTTGTCATCAATAAGGTAATTGGCCTGTTGACTCAGCTTTTAGTCTCAGGACTTTTCTGAGAAATTTTTTGTCTAACGTCCCGTAGAATGGGGCTTTGGCTTTGATTTGGTTTGGACTAGCAAATAGTGACAATTGGCCAGAGTTATAATAGATACTCAGTCTATAGTAGGGAATGCACCAGCAATAAATCCGCCCTGTCGAATTAAATCCGACAACCAGACCCTTAGCCCTGAGTTCTATGTTACAGTAAGCTGTGTCGCTATTGGCCGAGATTATTTGAGCTATTTCAGCGGAGGCCTCTACTATTTGCAGTTTGGCACAGCCGATGCCTTTGAGCCTAATCCGCTCCATGAAAGTGAATGAGCGACCGACAATCTTCTTGATAGCTAAATCGGTCTTTTTATCTGGATATGTGACATTGATAATCAAGGGTTATTTGTACTTGGGGTCATATTTGACTAATAAGTGTAACCAGATCGCTCTGGAATACCTTAAAATCCTAATAAAGGAGATTAGACTTAGAAAAATAATAAACGCCATACCTGCATTAATAGACCAGCCGACATAGAAGATCATGAATAGGCCTACTGGGAAAATGAGGAAAATAGACAAGACATAGGAGACAATCATTGCACCATAGTAAAAACCAGGTTCTGGTTCTGTCTTTTGGCCACAGTGATCACAGGCATAAGGCATCTCTAGTGGTTTAGTGATCTCAAAGGGCTCAGTGAATATTTTTCCAATCCGACATCTGGGACACTTGTAAGTCCAAGCTCTTATTATTCCACTCCATTGCATGATCTAAATATACTCCGCCTAGAATATCCTATCAGCGAGAAATGGATATTCTTTGATTATTCTTTGAATATCCTCTTGTAGGCCTTTAGTGAATAGTTGATGGGCTGCTGTTTCAGGAAAACGTGGCTTATGGCGTTGTCGCAGATTAATATCCTCGATGCGCTTTCGGAGGCTGGCTTCCTGCGGTCTCAGACAACTTTGTTCGAATAGACCATAGATATGCTGGATAGCCTGGTCACTTGGATGAATCAGATCCCCCTTGTAGTATCTATAATCTCTCAGGTCATCGATCATGATCTCATAAGACGGAAAGTAATGGCAATGTGTCTGTTCTGCTATAAGCTCATGGATGGCAACGAGGCAGCTAGCCTTACTCAGTTTATCATCGATGAGCCCATTTCTAGTATGTCTGACAGGGCTGAGGGTTAGAATATAGCTGACTTCTTTCTCACTTTCTTTAGATATAGAGGCCATTACACTTGAAAGTGCAGTCTTGATCTCAGTCGTTGTTAGTAATCTTCTCTGGAAATCGCTTTGGGGTCTACGATGACAATTATTTACAACCATTCCGGTACTCTGACACTGAAAGACCCATGCCGTACCGACAGTTAAGATGACAGTATCAACTTTTTTCAGCTTTTCTTGGGCAAGACTCAAGGTCTTCTGGGCCTTTTCGAGAAGTTGGTCCTTAATTGTATGGTTATATGAACTATGGAGATCAGGGTGTGACCAAAGTTCATCTTTATAACTTAATGGTAGCTCAAGCAGCGATTTGGGCCTAATAGCCCTCTTTATACTAGTTGCGATACTTATGGGATTAAAAGTTATTCCACAAGGATTGGACAAGATATCATAACCAAGAATTTTTAATCTGGCTGCAATCTCTAAGGAAAAACAAGAACCTAAAGAGAGTACAACCGAGCTATAGCTTAGTTGGACTGGAAGAGTAATTTCTTCAATTATAGTTCTGTTTTTCATTTTTAGGATCCTTATTGAAAGAAGTATAAGAAATTGGCATATTCATTGCTTTCATAGCCGTGGTAAGGTCTATGAATGAGACAGTTAAGAAGCGTATGACAGCTTAAAATTGAATCCTGCCATTCTTCCTTTTTTCACTATTTATGCTACTTTTATAAAGTTACTTCGGTAATATTATGTAGTCTTTTGGAATTTAAGCGTCGAAAAAAAAGAAAATGAGGTATTTACAAAATGTGATATTATCCGTTGTGATGGTCATCTCCGTATCATCACTAATGGCTCAGGATATCCACTTTTCCCAGTTTTACATGTCACCACTGAATCTCAATCCTGCACTTACGGGTGTTATGAATTGTAATACAAGGGTCGTAGCTAACTACAGGAATCAGTGGTCCCAAGTGCTCAAAGGCGATGCCTATAACACTTATTCTGTCTCTTATGACCAAAAAATCGCCGTCGGTCGGTCTGATTATTTCGGTATCGGTGGTACTTTCTGGGGCGATAGAGCTGGAGAATTAAGTTTCGGAACGACACAAGGTAGAATGTCATTTGCCTATAGTAAGAAAATGGGTGGCTATCGTAAGAAAGCGCATTATTTGGTATTCGGTGCTGATGCGGGTATTTCTCAGCGAAGAGTCGACCTAACTAATGCAAGATGGCCTTCTCAGCATGACGGTAATGGCGGTTTTGATGAAAATATTCCAGCACCTAGTACTCCTGGGTTTGATCCTGATTTCCTCCATGCAGATGTATCTGCAGGATTAGTCTGGTTCAGTGTCCTGGATGAAAGAAATAGTTACTATGTCGGACTAGCTATACATCACCTGAACCAACCAAATGTCTCATTCTATGGTGCTAATTCGGTAGAATCACTGACAAGTAGAATTACTTTCCATGCTGGTGGAGAGTTCGAGATGAATAGTGATATCAGTATTGTACCTGGCTTTATATATATGAAGCAAGGGGAGCATGTAGAATTCAATTTTGGATCTAGTTTCAGATTCAACCTCGGTTCTAGGTCTGAACAACAATCATGGCAACTAGGTGCATGGTACAGAGTAGGAAACAAAGTAGAGGGTGGTATACACTCTGATGCCTTGATTCTATCTACTAGATTTGATTATGGAAATTATGGTATAGGATTCAGTTATGATATCACCGTGTCTCAACTGAGACAAGCAGGAACAGCTAATGGTGCCTTTGAGTTCTCACTGAATTACTTCATCTGCGGTCCAGAGAAGAGATCAGTATACTGTCCTAGATTCTAAGACAAAGAAACATGTCGATAGAGATATATGATCCTCATTCCGCAAGGAGTGAGGATTTTTTTATGGCTTTTCTTAATTTCATGTACTCGAACAGCTCCCCACCTCGAGAAAGATGATTTTAACACCTAATATTTTACTGCATGTTCAATAATAAGAAAAGCAACGCTGCCGATAACGCTGGTTCATTATCCAGTTCCTCCAACATTAATACACTGGTCGATGGGACCACTATGGAGGGCACAATTAATACAACTAATGACCTCCGCATTGATGGATCTGTTGTAGGTACTATTAATTGTACTGGTAAGCTAATCATAGGGCCTTCGGGTCGAGTAGAAGGTGAGGTAATATGTCAGAATGCAGTGATAGAAGGCAGTATCAAGGGTGAACTGAAAGTCCATGAGGTGCTAGATGTAAGAGAATCAGCCATCGTGACAGGGGAAATCGTCACCTCTAAGTTACTGGTCCAGAATGGCGCGACCTTCAATGGTAATTGCGATATGGGAAATAAACTCAAAAGCCTGAAATCGACACGTACCGAGGCATCAGCCTCTTAAGATGACCGATCAGAAACCTAAAACTAATAGACAAAGGACCAAAGCTTATGTCAAATACTCAGGCATGGCTTATCAGCTATTTGGCTTATTGGCCTTATCTATATATCTAGGCATCAAGTTGGATGCCTATCTAGGCAATGAAAAAAGATATATGACAGCATTGATTTGCCTCATAGTACTCACTGGCTTTCTATACAATGTCGTACGCACAGTCAAGTAATAATTCAATTAATGTGAGAGTAGGAGAATTTATAAAGTATCTATGCTTTGCGACTGGTGGGTCCATACTCGTGTACTTTCTCTTGCGATTGTTTATGCCCATAGGAGAGCATAGCCTCTTGCTCTGGTGGTCTATTGGTTGCTTCATACTACTATCTACCATGGCCTTTATTACAGCTGGTCTAGCAGCAAAGAATGCTGGTGGATCGACCTTTATTGGTCTAGTGATGATTAATGTCTTCTTTAAGCTGGCAGCCTCTTTTATAATTGTGGCGCTCTATGTCAAGCAAGTCGCACCGGAGGATAAGTTTTTCATCATTCCTTTTCTTTCCACCTATCTCATCTTCACTGTCTTTGAGACTTACTTTCTGAATCTTCAGGCGAGAGCGACGAAATAATTCTGTTAAGTCTGAATAAGCTGCAACGCTACATCTAAATCATGTATCAGATCCTCATGGTCTTCTAGACCAACCGAGATTCTTATTAGAGAAGCATTAATATTCATGGCTTCGAACTTATCAGGACTGAGCTCTTTCAGATAACTAATCACGGGCGCATAGACCAGACTATCATGTCCACCCCAACTGACACCCAACTTGAATAATTTGAGGGCATCGACAAATTGCTTTATCTGTTCTAGCTCTTTGGTTGCTAATTCGAAACTCATCAGGCCGGTATAACCAGACATCTGTTTTTGACCCAGTTCATATTGGCTATTACTTTTTAGACCGGGATAATGAACTTGTACCACATTAGAATGCTGTTCTAGGAAGGTGGCGACTTTCATGGCCTTGTTCATAATCGCCTGCATTCTAATTGGTAAGGTCCGCAAACTTCTCAGTACTAACCAACCTTCGAAGGGAGCCATCTTAGCCCCTAAGAGCTCATGCTCCCCAGTAATAATAGCATCCATGGTCTGCTTGTCGCTGATGATAACACCGGCAACCACATCACTATGACCAGCAAGATATTTTGACGCAGAATGGACTTCTATATCGATACCCATAGTGAGGGGTTTCTGGAAGACAGGAGACGCCCAGGTATTATCTATTATCGTTTTGATGCCCTTAGACTTAGCTAGTTGGGCTATCACACTGAGGTCTTGTAATTCTAGGGTCAGTGAAGCTGGTGACTCTAGATAGATGAGTTGAGTATTTGGCTTAATCGCTTTCTCGAACTCTTCTACATATCGACCATCGACAAAGGTCGATTCGATTTTGAATTTGTTCTTTAGATATTTATTAATAAAATTATTTGTGGGGCCATATATGTTTTTGATTGTGATAAGGTGGTCTCCTGCATTGACGCAATGAAGTATGGCACTGGTGATGGCCGCAATACCAGAAGCACATAATTTGGCTTTGTCACCCTGGCAGAGCGCAGCGATTTTCTGTTCTGCGATTTGGACTGTAGGATTAAGTAAGCGCGAATAGATAAATGCCTCAGCCTTGTGGTCAAAGGCTCTGTCTATACTATCCCAATCATCAAAAGTAAAGAGGGAGTTCTGGTATATTGGGGCGACGACAGCACCATGCTGATCTTTGTAATCGTCATGGTTGAGGATGGTCTCATCTTTCATAAAGCTAATATGCTATTTGGATTTATTATAGAAGCAAGCTATGCCTGTCATAGCGAAGAAATAGGCTATGACGATATTTATAATTGATAGGAACTGGTAAGGTGCGTATTCTAGGGCACTGACGCCGAGGGTGCCAGCCATGAATATGCCTGATGGGGTCCATGGTGCAAGATTCTCCAGCATCGTACCTGCATCTTCTATAGATCGCGAAAGGACTTTCCGATCGATGCCCATTTCGTTAAATTTTTTCTTAAATGTCTCACCAATAATAAAGCTCGTCGCATACTGGTTAGAGGTCGTTAGATTAGTTAGTGCCGTGCTGGTTAGTGCTGCGACGACGACTTGCTTCTTAGTATTAAGCTTGGTCATGACCTTTCTTAGTACGACTTCTAGCGCACCTATTACTTCTAGTGTACCTATAAACGCAAAGATCAGAATACAACTAGTTATACCTTCTATCAATCCATAGAGGCCCCCTCGGTTCAGAATATTAAGAACCTCTTTGTCTTCTATGGATCTAGAGGACATCTCAATCGAGAATCCTTTATTGAAGCTAGTCAGGATGTCAGACAAGGTGAACTCCTGAAAGATCATGGCAAGAATCATCGCCAACCAAGCAGACCCTAGTAGCGTCAGAACGATTGGTTTCTTGGTCAGTGACCCCCAGATAACCAAGAATAGGGGTAGGAGTAAGAGCACATTGAAATGGAACATACTGCGTAATCCAGCCATCGTCTCAGCGATAAGTGCAGGTGTCTGTTCTACTACCAAAGAGCCACCTTGGAATTTCGGTGATAAGAAAATATAGATCAGGCCGGCTATGATTGCCGAAGGCCCCGTCGTATAGACCATAGAACGGATGTGATCGAATAGAGGCACCTCTGACGCAAGCGAAGCCACATTAGTTGTATCAGATAGTGGCGACATCTTATCACCGAAAAAAGAACCGCCGACTATCGCGCCAGCAGTAATGAATAGATCGGCTTCGTAGATTTGGGCGATACCAATCATGACCAGCCCTATCGTTCCGGCACTGCCCCAGGAGGTACCTGTAAGCAAGGAAAACATAATACAAATGAGAAAAGTAAAAATATAAAGCCAATCAGGGTCTATCAACGAGATGCCATAATAGATGAGCATCGGAATAGTCCCGCTAACAATCCAACTGCCGATAAGCACACCGATCGAGAATAAGATCATAATGACACCGATAGATTCGCCGACTTTCTTAGTGATATGTACTTGTATGGTATTCCATGAGTACCCGAGGAACATCAGATAGGTCGCACTGAAGGTTAATGCCAGCATGATAAGAATCTCCAAGGGCAGCATAGGTGCATCTAGGATAACCGGCTGTATAAATAGACCAAATATCAGGATTAAAAAAAAGAAGCCAAGTGGGATTAGGGCTTGTGTCAAGGTGATATTGCGGGAATCGTTCACAAGATGAAGTTAGTTTTTCTGCTCGATAGAGCCACCATTTCACCTTAATTACTCATCTTATTATAATATTCGTAGTGATGACACAAGGTATTAAGTATATCGGAGCCTATTTAATCACACTATGCTAGACGACGCGCTAGGTCACTCGTAGAGGAGCACCACCTCAAGAAGTGAAAAAAATCTGCTTTAACATCTGGATAACCGGGCTGATATACATATAAATCTTACTTATCATATATCTTGCTGTTCTTAAGATCGGATGTTAGCAATTATTAAGTCAATCAGAAGCGCTCTAGTAGGTAGAACACGCTATTTATTGTTACGATTGAAAGGTCGAGATATAACAGTCGGAAAGCGATTCTATTGTAAGCCCTATTTCTATCTAATCAGGTTTCACCGATTAGAAGCAGGTGATGATGTCTTCTTTGGCCGTCATGCGCACGTGGGCTGCGATCTCAAAATAGGGAATCAGGTCTTAATCGCTTCCTATGTCGCCTTTGTAGGCGGAGACCATAAGATAGATGGTATAGGCGATACACCTATTTACTTTTCTGGAAGAGAACACAATAAGACAACGACCATCGGTAATAATGTCTGGATAGGGCATGGCTCGACGATCATGGCTGGGGTGACGATAGCTGATGGTGCAGTCATCGCTGCTGGTTCGATTGTGACCAAGGATGTCGGTCCAGACGAAATAGTTGGGGGAGTACCAGCGAAATTGATTCGAAAAAGAAAACTTTGATATCTAAAGCAGAAAATATAAGCAGCTGTTAGTTATGAAGATACTCGCACATATCTTACTCCTACTCTGTTTCTTTCCATACTTGGACTTACTTAACCTAGGTACTGATACTCAGCCTAATGCATTGCTCTTAGGGGCCGTTATTTTGGTAGGTATGAAAAGTAAAAAGATTAATGCCCCCCTTATTATTCTGTGGACGCTCTTCCTGATGTCAGTCTTATTGATATTCATGAATCAACTTTCTTTCTTTCTATATGTGAAGAATGTGCTCAATTATCTGTCGCCTCCTATAGTGGCGATGGCCGTCTATAATCTTTTATCAAGGTCAGATTACAAGGTCACATTCAAGACCTTTTTCATTGTCATCAATATTTATATGATTGTAGGTCTGGTGCAGATGTATATCTATCCCGACTTTATGACCTTTCTTATTAGCGATACAGTTAGAGGGAATATGTTTGGTGGTCGCGGGGTCGTCTCACTCTGTCCGGAGCCTGCTTTCTATGGTAGTCTATGCTTATTTCTGATGGTTTTTTCTCTTATCAGTTTTAATAAAAAGGAGAATTTTATTACTATTCCAATTTTGTTTTTTCAGATGATATTTCTGTCTAGAGCAGCTACTTCACTAAGTATATTCGCTATAGCCATATTGTTATTTACAGTGGTACAGGTATTTAGATTTAGATTGAAATATGTGTTGATCTTAGCAGCTATGTTGTTGGTCACAGGTACGTTAGTCCAAAACGTCATGAGTGATCTGGAGGATACACGTATGGGGGTATTAGTGCACCAATTTATAGATGATCCTTTTCTGATTACTCGAATTGACGAAAGTGTCGGCGTGAGATTTACTTATGCAGTTGCGCCTTTTCTAAGTCTGAAACATCATCATATGCTGCCTATGGGACTAGGTAACTTCAAGCCTTTTATTTTGCAACTTTATAAAGAAGGTCGATATAGGAATTTCATTGGAGAATATTTGGTCAAAGAAAAAGATAGATTGACAGGTGGCATCAATATGGTATTGTTCCAACTTGGTTTTCTTGGCTTCCTCTTACCATTATCTATTTATTTAGCCTTTCGGAAAATCATGTTTAGAGATTCTGCTCGGTTTGCTTTTTTGTTATTCATCTGTCTGCTCTTTACTCAGATTCAATTAATGCATTCTATGATTGGAATGATCATCGCTATAGCCCTATTATATAGTAGAACCGATATTCCCGAACCTACACAACTAGCAGCCTGACGATTTGGATATAAGATTCTATAATACACATAACTTGGTCCATCCGATGTTGGATCATCTTCTAGTCTATCTTAATGAGAACAACCTGAAGTCGACAGCGTATATAAGCGCTTGGAAATATCGCAGCTCCATTACTGGTGATGAACGGATTAGTTATTTTGAGAAGTCTGCTTTGACGCGACTATCCGCATTTAATAAGCGACTTAACCAGATCTGCTATATGATAGCGGCCACCTTTAAGTTACTCTTCAGTCGGTCACGCCTCAATGTCTTCTATACCCAGCCACCCTTATTTGTCATATGGGCTGCTTGGATGAGTCGAATCAGAGGCATACCTTATATCATTCATGTCCAGGACCTCTATCCTGATATCCTAGGTAAGTTAGCTTACCTCGATGAAGATAAGCGAACTTATAAGTGGCTTGACAAAAAGATGACACAAGCCATCTTAAAAGCAGAAAAGGTGATTGTCCTGGGTGTATGTATGGTAGATAAGTTGCTAGAAAAAGATATTCCAGAATCCCATATTGTCAAGGTGATTAACATTCCAGCCGCGACAGATAAGCAACCACCAACCGGGGAGTTAGCCAAGCTGGGAATCCATGATAAATTCACGATGCTGTATGCAGGTAATATGGGTATGGCCCATGAATTCGAAACGATCTTGCAAGTCGCTGGTGCCTTAGAAAAAAGTCATCCAGAGATCCATTTTCTATTTGTAGCCCAAGGGAGAAGAAGGCCACTAGCTGAGACCTATCTGAAGGATGGCCATAAGAACCTAACGCTGATTAATTACCCTGCTCATGAAGTTTTCATGTCCTTATTGCAAGAAACTGACCTACACTACATTACACTGAAGCATGATTTCCAAGGGGTTATGGTGCCATGTAAATTCTATAGTTCTCTAGCTATTGGTAAGCCGATTATCTACGAAGGGGCGATTACCAGCGAATTAGGTGTTGAGATCAAATCACATGATCTAGGTTCTGCTATTAGCCATACTGATTCAGCTGGCTTAAGCGCTGCAATTCTGAAGTACTATACTGATCCTCAGCTGCTACAGACCTCTGGGCAGAAAGTAGCGCAGTATTACCAGACTGTATGTGATAAACAGACAATCATCCAGAATTGTGCTAAGGTGCTTATGGATGCACTCTAGCTTGCCATGGATTTATCCAATTAAGATTTTGTTTAATATATAAGTTGTTCATCTTTGCAGTAATAAGATGAAAACACCATGGATATTGTCGTAGTTACTGGATCAGCTGGGTTGATAGGATCTGAATCAGTCCGATATTATGCAGAAAAAGGGTATCAGGTCGTCGGTATAGATAATGATATGCGCGCCGAATTCTTTGGCCCTGAAGCCTCTACTGCATGGAAAAGAGACCAACTCAAGGAATTGTATGGAAGTGGCTATAACCACCATTCTATTGATATTAGGGACAAGGTAGCTGTAGAGCGGCTCTTCGAAGAACTTGGAAGTGATATCAAACTAATAATTCATACTGCAGCACAGCCATCACACGATTGGGCAGCCAAAGATCCTCATAAAGACTTCACAGTTAATGCGAATGGGACACTGGTCATGTTAGAAGCGACGCGTCAATTCTGTCCGACGGCCGTTTTTATTTTTACATCTACGA
>CALEAC010000179.1 GCA_937944095.1 uncultured Saprospiraceae bacterium | reverse complement strand
GAAAAATCATCCAATAGCTTGGGCCTGAGGGCTTTCTCGAATTTCTTCTCTTCGTTCCCTAGATTCTCATCAGTAGGATCTAATAATGGATTGGACATGCGACACAAGATATTATAAAAATATCTAAGGTATCCCAAGATTTATTATCAAAGAGCTTGATTGATTCATCTGATACTTATAGTATTGTGGCCTTATTAACAAACCACAAAAAAATCTAACAATGGGTTTATTTTCTTTTATCAAAGGTGCAGGGCAGAAACTTTTCGGAAAGAAGGAAGAAGCTGTTGCTGAAGTCGCAGACAATCGAACAGCAGCAGAACGCAAGATAGACGCACTCAAAGCTGAGATAGCAAGACTAGGTCTACCTGTATCTGATCTCAGTATCGAACTAGCAGAACAGGTGATTGTGACAGGTGCGACCGATACCAATGCCAACAGAGAAAAGATCATCTTGGCTCTAGGAAATGTAGAGGGTGTCGCTTGTGTAGATGACAACATCTCAGTGACTTCTCCTGAACCAGAATCAACTTTCCATACAGTTGCATCAGGTGACACCTTGTCCAAGATATCTAAGACTGTCTATGGTGATCCTATGAAGTACGAGCTTATCTTCGAAGCGAATAAGCCGATGCTTACACATCCAGATAAGATATATCCAGGGCAAATATTGAGAATTCCACCTCAAATGGCCTAAAACACCAAGTTCCATGCCTCCTCGAAAGGCAAGGTATAGATCGATCTTTTATTAGTGCCAGATCTAAACAATTCTAATTGTCGTGGACTAAGAAATTCTGTAGGATCCTCCTTTGAGGCCAAAGCGGCATTAATCTTAGTCCTTTGATACACTGTCAAGGGTAAGAAGCGGTAAGGACTATTCTTCAGATAATATTGGAGATCCTTGTCTGAACGATAGTCCTTATCTTCTTCTACCGCGACACATTTCGCTCTAGCGGCATACTGATCCAAAGTCTTTTTTGTGACCACTTCAGAATCATAGATGACCTTGACCACTTCTGAACCCGCCATCCATCCGGGATCTGTTGCTAATACGCCATCCGCTGCACCTAGGTGACTTTCGCCAGACCAGAAGCAATACATCTTATAGTAAGCCGTCTCTGTTGTCTGGCTCGATAGTGCAGCCCTATGTAATTCTATATACTTTGGAGATCCTGACCCATGCTTCCTCAGTGCCAAGCTCATCTGCAATAACAAGGCTGCACGATCGTAGTTGCCAGCGAGTCGACTTAGGAGGTCTGATCCAGCTGCGTCTACAATTCTCACCACAGGGTTATTCCAACTAGGCTCACCATATTGCTCTAGTACCCTACTGTCTTCCCCTTTTATGTTATTAAAAATTGCGAGTGGTACAAATTCATTTTCGATCGCCTCCACAATCATCGGATCGCTCAGGACATTTTTACCATAATTCTGACAAGTTGCACAGCCTGGCACTTCCTGAAATAAAATAAATATGGGTTTGTTCAACTTCTTCGCTTGCTGGAGTGCCTCAGCATAATTCCTTAACCAATGTACCTCACCCAGTTCGACCTGCTCCTTATATGAAGTCTGTCCAGATAATACAAAAGCGAAAAGACAGCTAATAATTACTAGATAAAATCTCATAACTTATATTTTAATATAGAAAGATTGAAAAGACTAATTAACATCCAATATTGTAATAAGTTCTTTCTTCTAGATTAGAAAAATCGTGGTATAACTAGACTATAAAATACGACTAACAGCAAGATAGATATAACATTCAGCAAGATACCTGCCTTGGCCATTTGGGCTACCTGAATATGTCCACTTGCAAATACGATAGCATTTGGTGGGGTCGCCATCGGTAGCATAAACGCACAACTAGCAGCCATTGTAACGGGTATCAATATGTGCAGCATAGGCAACTCTAAACCAAGGGCAACACCCGCAACCATAGGTGCAAAGATGGCAACGAGTGCAACATTGCTCATTAGTTCTGTCATGAAGAGCATGACAGAGATTAGCAAGGTCGCTATAACTAAGGTATTCCAATTACTATGATCACTTACGGCGGAGCCAATCATCTCTATCACACCAGCTCCAGAGAGACCATTAGCTAAGGCCAATCCTCCTCCAAAGAGAATTAGAATGCCCCACGGTAATTTCTGAGTATCGGCCCAGTCGAGGGTTATTCCTTGCTTAAACTTAATTGTAAATAACGCAAAGGCTGCAAGCAAACTGATGGTGGTGTCTGATAACTTTACAAAAGGTATAAACTGCTGTACATAGACCTTGAAAACCCAAAGGAAGATGGCCGTCGCGAATACAATGAGGACATTTCTTTCGATTCCATTGAGTCGTCCCAATTTCTTCACTTCGTCCTGTATAAGTGTCTCGGAGGATCTAAACTGACCTAGACCATTAGGATACATAACTTTGACTAGGATGACATAGATGACTGCCAGCATAATGAGGGAGAAAGGCAAAGCCATCATCATCCAATTCAGGAAACTGATCTCGATGTTGTATTCACTCTGAACGAAGCCAACTAGTACAGTATTAGGTGGTGTTCCTATAATTGTTGCGATACCGCCTACATTGGCCGCAAAGGCAATTCCCAACATGATGCTCAGAGAAAAATTCTTATCAGCTTGGGTAAAGCCATCTTCATCATCTATCAACAAGTGTATAACAGACAAAGCGATAGGAAGCATGACCACTGTCGTCGCAGTATTGCTAATCCACATACTCAGAAAAGCTGTTGCTAACATGAAGCCTAAGACCACTCTATCCGGACTCGTACCAGTTAGCTTAATGATATTAAGGGCAATGCGCTTATGCAGACCCACCTTCTCCATAGCAAGAGCCATAACAAAACCACCAAAGAACAAAAAAACAATAGGACTGCCATAATGCGCAGCTACAGCCTTGAGATTCATAATACCCAGGAGAGGAAAAAAAGTTAATGGAATCAGAGCTGTGACAGAAATAGAAACGGTCTCTGTACACCACCAGATAATCATCCACAGCGCCACGGCCAGAATTCTATCAGCCTCCGGACTTAGCAGAACAAATGGCAAGTTGTAGACTATCAGAAATAATAATGGACCCAGTAATAGTGCTATCCTCTTAATCATGATTTAGAAAAAATGTAAGTTTTCTGTGTCTTAAAGAAGTAAGTAAAGATATTATAAACCTCCTACTAGCTTATATCTAGAATAAGACAACCTCATTTGCGTTATAAGATTACCTAATTGTATGAGATGAAAAACCTACTCTATCTTAGCTTACTCTGCATTAGCTTGGTCTCTTGCCAAGACGAAGAAGCACCAACAATAGCTATCCACTCGCCTAATGACAGACAGGTGTATGCGAGTGACAAACTCCTCCCGATTCACATCACGTTCTATGGTGCTTATGACATTAACAGCGTCAGCTATAGCGCAGGTGAAGCATTCTCAGGAACGATAGAAACCCTAGATGAGCTATCACCTAGTTTCCTCGTCGTCTCTGACCGCATCTCGATTTTCGGTGTGGATCCTGGAGAATATAATCTGACTATAGAAGTCACTGATGATAATGGACATATTAACCGCTCAGAACAGCTATTCAGAATAGGCGAATAATTTATTAAAC
>CALEAC010000178.1 GCA_937944095.1 uncultured Saprospiraceae bacterium | reverse complement strand
TCTAACTCCCTGAAGAGAGAACTTCAGCCCGCGCCAAAGATGCCCCTTTAGGGGATTGTGTGGTAAGCAGAGCATTATCAGAACTTCTAGGTAAGATTAAGGATACTCAGTTTTATTTAAACCATAGAGAATTACTAAACTACAAATAACTCTTAACAACCATTTATTTGCATCATCCACTATTCACCTTTCACCGTTTACCGTCTTCCACTAATTATAACAGCCCTCTCCTTCTGGAGCCAGTAGATACTTGAACGTCAATGTGCCCCACCGCGTCCGACGATTACTGGTATCTGAGAATTCCGCTGTCCGACTATTGATAGAGAAATCAAATTCGATTTTCTTAAATAATTGAAGTTTGATCCCGACATAACCATCGAGGACTAATCGTTTCGTATCAGCAAGAGAATAATAATGATCGCCTGAGCTACGACCGTAGAGTCCGTTGAGGTGTGCATTATACAAGACGAGCTTAGCTGTCATCCCAGCCACAACAGAAAGTCCGATATTTTCAGTATTAACAGAAACCAAAGCAGGGTTGTTTGTGTCTGTATAGCCCATGTTATCGACGTTTCGCTCGACGTTCATCACTTTACCGAAGTCTAAGCCTAAGCGTATATCTGTATAGTAGCCTAGATTGAGCTCGGGTCGTAATTGGAGTGCAATCTTCCTAAGAGGTCTAAGGACAACAGCTTCCGCTGATATGGAATACATGAAAATAGGTAGCGCTTTAGGGATAACCTGACCTGAAGGATAAGGTTTGTTTTCATCTCTCGACCATAATATCCCATCTGGCCTATTACGACCAAACAGGTCCTCTATACTATGCGCTAAGCCCAAGCCACCCATTCCGAAAGTGAATGAGGTATTAATGGCTAAATCGAGTCGATATGCTGAGTGAGCGAATAATTTATACCCTTCTAATCGTCTCGTACTCCTAAAACCCGTGAATGATGAAAACGGTCTATCTGCAGCTAGAGAATAACCAGCTGCAACATCAGCAAGATATACTTCCGTTGTATCTGAGATGTGAGATGGACTGAAACCATTGACAGTAAAAACTAAGCTATGAGATCGATTCTCCAGCCTATATCCAGAATTCTCTATAATCTTATCAAGTATGAAACCGTCTATCTTCTGACGTACCCATGGCAAGCCTAGATACGTATGATTAGCATATTCGCCATATAGGCCTATCCGCATGCCTATGGCGTAATTATATGCTACGACACTGGAATCCCTTAAGAAATCGGCATACCTATCTTGATCGATAGAGAGTTCGACACCTGAGATATCCTTTTCTTGTCCACTTATAGCTGTTGCCATAAGTAGCATACAGGATATGACCAAAGCACTTTTGAGGAGGTAGTTCATGGACTAAATATATTAAGAATAATCCTAATATATCATTCCTTAATTATCGCCTATCCGATCTGCTTCTTCTTCTAAGCTTGTTTGTCGTTTTCTTGCTGCTTTGACTTCCGAGTTACCGAAGTTATAAGTTAAACTGATACTGCCTCTTCGACTATCCCAATCGCCCTGTCCAAAGTTCAACAAACCACCGAAATCAGACTGACCGCTCCAGTAAGCTTGTCTGAAAATATCTTGTACCGCCAACTTGACAGAAAGCTTATCGGCTAAGAATTTCTTCTGTAAGCCTGCATTGAGAGACCAGCTGGTATCATACTCGAAGACACCGCCCCAGATACCAGGTCCTGAGAACCAGCCTGAGACCTCACCAGTAAAACCACGAGGCAGAGTAATCGTATGTTGCTGATAGATATTATAACTCCAAGCATCAAGATCAATCTGGTTACCATTAGGATAGGTTGCTTTGTTCTGTTTGTAGCTTCCTGAGACATTGAAAAAGGCAGACCACTTTTCTGTTAATTGTTGGGGAACACTGATATTAAGACTATATATGGATTGCTCGGCTAGGTTATCCCAATTGATAAAGCTGGCTTTGGGATTGATATCATCGGAGCCAATAAGTCTTGTTATCTGATCTGTTGTTCTACTATAAGCTAACTTGAAATTATACCTATAATCTAAGGTGTAGCCTAGTTCGATATTATTGACGATTTCTGGTTTAAGTGCGGGATTGCCTATGGAAAAATCTAATTCTGATAGTTGGCTTCTGAATGGGTTAAGGACATTATAGTCTGGCCGATTAATCCGTCGTCCATAATTAACAGACCAGAGACTCCGTCGACTTGCTTGGTAAGTCAGACCGACATTAGGAAATATATTAAAGTAACTAGAATCCCTAGCAGGCTCATCGAAGTCTGGATCATAGGCAAATAGATCACTCGCAGTCTCAGTATGCTCGACACGTACGCCTGAGGTATAATTCCATTTGTCATTAAACTTCCCGTTATAACTTACATAACCAGCATATACTGTTTCATCATAGCCAAAATCATAGGATTGACTATCATCTTGGATCCGATTGCCTGCTTGATCATCAAAAAACAAAAAAGTATTATCTGTGGCGACCTGACTAAGCTTAGCTCCTGTACTAAATTTGCCCGCCCCGACATCCTGTTCGTAATCTAACTTGACACTAGCGATCTGTATATCTATCGGTGTAGAGAAGAAGTAATTATTCGTATTGAGAACTTGTTGCTCATCTGATTCCAGATAAGTATTGGGTTGATCGTAGTCTTGTTTTGTTTGATACATTCCTAAGTCTGCATCGATATTAAGTTGTTTGTCTTGCTGTCTATAAGTATAGTTGACATTATAAGAATTCTGCACTCTTCTGATCTCACCATTTTGCTCAGCAAGCATCACACTATCTATTTCGGAAAGTGGAATAATAATATCAGCAGGTGTTCTATCATAAGATGGTTCTGCTGGTCTGTCCGTAATAGTATTTCTATTAGTCACATTGTAATCAGAATCTGGTTTTCCACCTATTACCAAGAAACCCAAAGTATGTGCTTTCCCTATGAAGAAGTCAGTACCTAAGCGATAATTGATTCCTGTATTGAGTCCAGTCCATGTGGTATTATTGAGAAGTCGGAAGTCATTCTGGTATCCATCAAAGACGAAGTTTTCATATCGTTCAGAATGATTATAACCCAGAGATCCGAAACTATTAAATCTCTTGTTCCTGTAATTCAAGGTACTGGTAACCGACGATCGGAATTGTATGCCTTGAGAAGCATTGAGACTTACACTTCCATTGAGACCTAATGATTTATCTCTTTTTAGTCTGATATCGATGATACCGGCATTGCCTTCTGCTTCGTACTTAGCACCAGGATTCGTTATGATATCTATTCTATCTATTTGCTCTGCGGGTAGATTCTCTAGGTAAGAACTAAGCTCATCACCAGCAAGAGGCAATCGCTTGCCATCGACATAGATGAGTACACCAGAACGACCCAGCACTGTAATGTTATTATTATTGTCTAGTAAGACACCTGGGGCTTTTCGCAATAATCCGAGCCCATTTTCGCCCGCACTATTAATCGTGCCTTCTACATTGAACACCGTACGGTCTGGCTTAATTTCTACGAGTGCTCTTCTTGCTGTTACAACTGCCGTCTCTAACTGTACGCTAGAGCTGGGCATGACTAGTCGACCTAGGTCCAGAGGAGAACCAGATATATCGATCTGAGGGATCAGGAGGTCTTCTAGACCAATATAGCTGGCTTGTATGTAATAAGCGCCAGTCTCGATACCTACAAAAGTAAAGGTCCCTAAGTCATCAGTCGTTTCGACCTTAGCAAGCGTGGAATCTGGCAAGCTGTACAACACGACATTCGCGAATTGTACAGCAGCAGCTTCATCATCAATTAATTGTCCTGTAATCGTTTGGGAGAAAACAGGTATCGTCAATAACGAAATAGCAAGAAAATAAAATAGTCTCATATCTAAGCTCATATCTATATTAAAAAAGGCCAAACATAATCGTTTGGCCTCATAAAGTATTTTGTTTTATACCAAGCTGACTACTTCTTCGACCACATCGCGATCGATTCTTTGTTCATCTTGACATACTCATCATTACCTGCTTTCTGAGCTAGCTCCATAGACATAGTTGCTGCAGCGACTGCATCTTTGGTCTTACCCATATCAGCTAGGATTAAGGCTTTTCTTCTGACCTGCCAGAACTTCTTGTCATCGCCAGCAGTTGCTTTTTCTATCCAAGCAAGTGCTTGACCTAGATCTTTTCCTGAGCTGTGATAGTAGGATGCAGCAGAATAATACTCACCAGCGCTAGGGCCAGCCATTACTGATTCAATGTTTTTCATAACTCGAGAATCAACTTCTGTAGCAAGGTTAAGACTCACACTAGACTTTGCCCATTGGAATACTAGATCTGCTGAGCTGTCAGTATGGTTAGCTGTCATGATTGTAAATGTTTCTACTGAGTTAGCTCTAGTAGATACTTTACCAGAAACTGTTGCAGCAGGCACCATTTCAGTGTATTTGCTCCAGCTTCTTTCTGTGTAAGGGAAGAAGTGAAAATCCCAAGTTGCTGCTGTTGGTGTTGCGATTACAGCGTAATCACCTTTGGCCATTGCACTTCCATTAACTGTCACATCATCAGAAAATGAAATTTTAGTTACAGCATTAGCACCTAATCTCCATTTTTTACCATAAGGAACTAGACCATCAGCAGAAAAAATCGTTCTGTCTTTGACACTAGGTCTAGAGTATTCTATCGTCACATCAGTCAGTCCGACCGTTTGAGTGATTTTGCAAGCTGGGCTCGCAGCTGGCGTATTAATTTGGCTATAACCAGAAATAGTAAGCAATAAGCTTACGAAAAGTAATATTTTATTCATGATAGATATTTTAAAATTTGGTGCAAAAGTAGCTTTTCAGAACTAATAATTCAGATAATCATACCAACAATTGCTGCTGTTAGTAAACTAGCGACAGTACCGCCTATTAAGGCCTTGAATCCTAAACTTGTTATCGTTTGTCTTTGACCGGGTGCAATAGCCCCAATTCCACCAATCTGAATGCCGATAGACGCAAAATTGGCGAACCCTAACAAGGCGTAGGTGGATAGCAAAATAGACCTTTCGGACAGGGTACCTTCAGCCATATAGCCCTGTAGTGAACTATAAGCGACGAATTCATTGAGAATTGTCTTTTCTCCTAACAATTGACCGACGATCAGGACTTCATCTAGTGGTATCCCAATTAGTGCTGAGATCGGCGCGAATAGTATCCCAAATATAAATTGCATCGACAAACCACTAAAAGCACCAGCTGTCATTTCTGCAATTTGTGCATTGAGACCCACAAGTTCCCCAAATGCGAGGAGCAGTGCATTAGATAAGTAGATTACAGCCATGAAAGCAAGAAGCATCGCCCCTACATTGACGGCAAGTTTCAGACCATCAGTTGTCCCATTAGATAAAGCATCTAGAAAGTTCTTTCCTATTTTCTCTTTGGGTACTTCTAAATCCTGAACCACATCTTTCTCTGTTTCTGGAAACAAAATCTTAGCCGCTACGATTGCTGCAGGTGCTGAAATGATCGATGCGGTGAGCAAATGCATCCCAAACTTCTGCATACCTTCCTCAGTACCACCACCTAACATCGCCATGTAAGCCCCGAATACACCACCAGCAATCGTTGCCATACCGCCCGTCATCAAGGTCATAATCTCAGATTTGGACATACTTTCGAGATAGGGCTTAACAACTAAGGGTGCTTCTGTCTGACCTATAAATATATTAGCAGCTGCTGCTAAGCTTTCTGCGCCTGATAGTCTCATGGTCTTTTTCATAATCCAAGCGAAGAAGTAGACGACTTTCTGAAGTATACCCATGTAGTACAGTAAGGAGGACAACGCTGAGAAGAAGACAATCGTCGGCAGTACGAAAAAAGCAAACCCAAAGCTACCAGGGTACTTGAGCTCAGCTGGATTACCTACCGCCAAGTCACCGAAAAGAAATTTGGCAGATTTGTCTGAAGCATCGATCACGAGGACAAAAAAGTCGACAACGACTTGGAATATAGACCGTACCATAGGCACTTTCAGCATCGCAACTGCAAGCAATAGCTGCAATCCGATGCCCATAATGACTAACCGCCAATCTACTTTAGACTTATGTGTGCTTAGTAGTAAACAAATGAGCAGCAGACCTATAACCCCTATCGCGCCTCTTAATACATCCATTCTTCCTTTTTATAATTAGGTAAAATAGTCAAAAATTTATTTTTGACTTAGTTTTGTTGCCGTGGCAAGAGAGAGTTATATCATAGGTGTCTGTGGAGGAAGTGGCTCTGGTAAGACGACTTTTATGAATTCCTTACGTCAACAATTGGCCGATCAGAAGGTCTGCTACATTTCGCTAGACGATTACTACTACCCCCGTGACAAGCAACATACTGATGCACAAGGGGTTAGAAATTTTGATTTGCCCAGCTCTATTAATGTGACAGAACTGATATCAGACCTGTCGCGGATACGGCAAGGAGAGATTGTTATTAAGGAAAAATACACTTTCAACAATACAAAGGAAGCACCTTCCCAATTACAATATGAACCTGCGCCTGTTATAATTATAGAAGGCCTATTCATCTATCACTATGAAGAACTAAGACACTACTTTGATCTAAAATTGTTTATCGACGCTAAAACCGCCACCAAGCTAAACAGAAGAATCAAACGGGATAAAACGGAGAGAAACTATCCGTTAGACGATGTCATGTATAGATACGAAAACCATGTGCTGCCTGCATTCGAACAATACATCAAGCCATACAAATCGGAAGCCGATTTTGTGATTAATAATGAGGACAAGTTTGATGAAGCACTGAAAGTGGTCATTTCCTATATTAGAAATGAACTCATGGATCAGAGGTCATAGTTGCAGTTAGCACCGCACTATTGAACAAATTAGGTGTTAGCTTAAAGCTGGCTACGACAGTATCACTCGTAGCAACTAATAAGTCCCAATAAAAGGTATCTCGTTCCCACTGCTCTATTTCTACCACTAAAAG
>CALEAC010000177.1 GCA_937944095.1 uncultured Saprospiraceae bacterium | reverse complement strand
TTTGATCACATTACAAAGGAATTTAGCACCGTTTTCTTCGAATTGTACTTCGCCGTCGAACGCCTCTCCATGTATCACCATACCATCTGAATACGCTGTCGCCTCCTTGGTGATAGACCGTGCTAGACGTAAGACAACATGCGAGCCTTGTAGCTTTTCGACTAAGGTGTTCTTGACTAGGTCTAAATATGGCAGCCAGATTTTAGAGTAGACTTTGATAACGATAACTGGGGCATAGACATCACAGATCAGCGAGGGTAGACTATCATTTTCGCCAGCAAATAACCGATAAGCCGTGATGCCATTATCCAACAGTGGACGTCTGATCTGCAAGGCTGCATCTATTTTAGCTCTAAGAAAATCAGCGTTTAGAAAAGAGTTACTGACCGTGGATAAGACTTTGATCCGAATAGGAGAGTCAGGGTCATAGAGCCCCATTGCAAGAAATTTATTGGTTTTCTGACCGAAGATTATCGCAATATCACCCGCTATGCCACCTTCTGGTACCTTTATGATACTAGACTCATAGACCCACGGGTGCCCATCCAATATAGATCGTTCTGCAATTTTTTTGACTTTTATAGCAAGGGTCTTGATAGTCAGGGTTTTGTCTCTTAGAGTTTATACTTCTTCTGAAATTCTCATTACATTGACAGTTCAAAATAAACTGATTTAAAACATGATACGCCACCTTTCCCTCATATTATTACTATTTATCTTTTGTTCTTCACAAGAAGTTACTGCTCAGAAGAGGAGTAAGAAGAAAGATAAGACAGAAGAAGCTAAGCATCCTATGGATGAGTTGAGCCTCGGTAATTTGAAGTTTAGGTCCATAGGGCCTGCTAATACTTCAGGTAGGATCTCAGACTTTGCAGTACATCCAGACCAGCCACATATCTATTATATTGCCACTTCTTCCGGCGGTGTATGGAAAACGATTAATGCGGGTATTACCTACCAACCTATCTTCGATAGTCAAGGGTCTTACTCGATTGGTTGTGTCACCATGGACCCTAGTGATCCTAATACTATCTGGGTCGGAACAGGTGAGAATAATAATCAGAGATCTGTAGCTTACGGAGATGGCATCTATGTGTCACATGATGGTGGTAGTTCATGGAACCATATGGGTCTCAAAGACTCTGAGCATATCTCTGTCATTCTGGTGCATCCAGAAGATTCTAATATTATCTGGGTTGCAGCAGTTGGCCCCTTATGGAATAGTGGTGGTGATCGAGGTGTCTATAAATCCATCGATGGTGGTAAGACCTGGAATGCGACCTTGAGTATAGATAAGCATACAGGTGTTGCTGACATGATCATAGATCCAGCTAACCCAGACGTGTTATATGCAGCTGCGCACCAACGTGCACGGCATACCTTTACGTATTTAGGTGGTGGTCCAGGATCATCAATATATAAATCCATCGATGGTGGGGATACTTGGGAGAAAGCAGCAGGCGGTCTTCCTAGTGTGGACTTAGGCCGAATTGGTCTTGCCATCTCAGAAGCGGACCCTAGTAAAATCTATGCGATAGTCGAGGCAGCTGATGGGAAGAGTGGGTTCTATAGATCTACTGATGGTGCGACGACCTGGCATAAGCAAGGCGGTCATTCCACCAGTGGCAATTATTATCAAGAGATTATCGCAGACCCGACCAATGCAGATATCATCTATTCTATGGATACTTGGTTAAGTCGGAGTATAGACGGAGGTAAGAGCTTTAAGAAAGTTGGCGAGAATACGAAGCATGTCGATAACCACTGTATTTGGATAGATCCACAAAATAATGAACATTGGCTCGTCGGTTGTGATGGAGGGATCTATGAGACTTATGATGCAGCGGCCACTTGGGCGTTCAAGGCGAACTTGCCGATTACACAATTCTATAAAGTCGCTGTCGATAATGATGTTCCTTTCTATAACATCTATGGTGGCACGCAAGATAATTTCAGCATGGGTGGCCCAGCTAGGGTCAAGACGGCACATGGAATCGTTAATTCAGATTGGTATATAACTCATGGTGGAGATGGCTTCGAATCCCAAGTCGATCCAGACAATCCAGATATTGTCTATGCACAATCACAGTATGGTGTCCTCGTACGCTATGACCGTAAGACAGGAGAAGAAGTCGGGATACAACCTAAGGAAAGAAAAGACGAGAAGGGTTATAGATGGAATTGGGATGCACCTCTACAAGTCAGTAATCATGTACCCGGCAGGATATACTTTGCAGCTAATAAGTTATTTAGAAGTGATGATAGAGGCGATAATTGGGAAGTCATTAGTGAGGACCTGACCAGTCAGATTAATAGGAATGAACTGAAAATAATGGATCGAGTATGGAGTATAGACGCCGTTGCTAAAAACAGGTCGACTTCTCCTTATGGTACTATCGTCGCTTTTTCTGAATCACCTGTAGATAAGGATTTGCTTGTCGTCGGGACTGACGATGGTCTGATTCAGATTTCCTCAGATGGAGGCAGTAACTGGAAGAAGATATCATCTGTCAGTGGTGTACCTGCTAACACTTACGTGAATGCCGTCTACTGTTCGCAACATGATGCCAATGTAATCTATGCTGCATTCAATAATCATAAGTATGGTGACTTCAAACCTTACATCTACAAGAGCACTAATAGGGGTAGCTCTTGGACTAAGATAACAGGTAACCTGCCAGAAAGAGGCAGTGTCTATAGCATCGAGGAAGATCATGTCGATGCAGATTTGATTTTCTGTGGTACTGAGTTCGGCGTATTTTTCACTACAAATAAGGGTGGACATTGGAAGCAACTCAAAGCAGGCGTCCCTACGGTAGCCGTTAGAGATTTGGCTATTCAGAGACGAGAAAACGATTTGGTCCTGGGCACCTTTGGGCGTGGTTTCTATGTGCTAGATGATTACACATCTCTAAGAGGGTTGAATAATGGTCAGTTAGGTGATGAAGCAAGGGTTTTCCCAATTAGAGCCGCATGTCAGTTCGAGCCAGCTAAGCCCTTAGGACTAGATGGAAAGGCCTTCCAGGGAGATGCCTTTTATTCGGGTGAGAACCTAGGCCCTGTCGCGATGATCGATTACTATTACCCTAGTGATGAAAAGTCACTGAAAGATACCCGGAAGAAGGCAACAAGTAAAAAGGCTAAAGACAACGCTGATACCGCTTATCCTAGCTATGAAGAGCTACTGGCTGAGAGCGAAGAAGATGCACCACAATTATTATTTGTTATCAAGGATTCTGCCGGTAAAGTCGTCAGAAATCTTAAAGCTGGCACTAAAAAGGGTATGAACAGATTACAGTGGGATTTGCGATATGCGAATAAGGATGCGATCAGCCTAGGTGGATCAGATTTCTATAATCCATTCGCTGGAAAGAAGCAAGGGACGCTCGTACCACCAGGTAGTTATACCGTGACGATGGCACACTATCATAATGGCGTAACTAAAGAATTGACTACGCCAGAAATGTTTTCAGTGGTGCCACTAGATGACAATGCCCAAAAAGTCGATCGTTCGGAAAAGGCCGCTTTCCAAAGAGAGATTACTGAGCTTTCTAGAAAAATAGAAGGCGCAGGACGTATGCTCAATGAAGTGGATAATAAAATGAAGCATATCAAAGAAGCAATCGGGCTTATCGAAGTACCTAATGCAAAATTACTCGAGGAATATCACACGCTTAACAAAAAGAGACGTGATCTAAGTAGAAGGTTGTACGGAGATAATATCAAGACCCAATTAGATATCGATCAAGTGCCCTCACCTGCATCTAGAATTGGGTGGATTAATTACGAACAGAAGAACACTACCACAGCTCCGACTGGGACACATCGTATGAGCTATGCAATCGCTAAGCAAGAATTCGAGCCTCTACTTTCTGAGCTGAAGCAATTAGTCAATGAGGATTTGGAAAGTCTCGAAAACAAATTGGAAGATGCTGATGCACCCTATACTCCTGGACGAGCCATTAAGATGATTGATTAGATTATAAGCGTAACACAGACTAAATTACTTTATGAAAAATATATTATTGTTCTCATTACTATTGACACCTCTGTTGATATTAGCACAACTTCAGGCTATTACTGTTAGTGTCACTGATACTATAGAAATGGCACTAGGTGAGACCAAAGGATGGGTCATTGTGCAAGAAGACTTAGGCGGCCGTGGCCAAAACTTGACAATTGATGATATAAAGAAGATCATGAAGGATCTAAAGGTGAGACCAGATATAGGCAGTTCGAGTGACGAAGAAATCATAGCACGATCAGGCGTGACGACGATAGCAGCTGTCTTTCCCGATGCAAAGTCACTGAGTCAGTTTTCAACCATGACGGCTCAGGCGAAAAATGTCAATTTTAGAGTTCTGCCTACTGAACTAAGTGAGACCAGAAAGCAGGAAGCGGATATTATGCTGGCTCAAAGCTGTTTGGATAAAGCCAAATTGCAAGCA
>CALEAC010000176.1 GCA_937944095.1 uncultured Saprospiraceae bacterium | reverse complement strand
CGTACTTGTGACGGAAGTGACTTCGATATGGATCCACCATCTAGCGTTGGTTCTAGTGGAGATAGCCGATCTGGAGGTATAGATTCATCTCAACCTGAATATTACAATGGAAACAAGTCCTCTGGTTACTAAGAATATTAGAATATAACAGACGAAGCGGTGATGGTGACATCACCGCTTTTTTTATGTCTAAATTTTTAGAATACGAACCATTATCAAGTTTTAATCCTCATAGCATTACCCAAATCTGTCTACTGATCATCGAAGACAGTCCTTATCTATCTTATAAAATCTATACACCGACTTGTTCTCCAGAACCTGATGGATTTATCGAGCTAACTGCCAAAGATGGCTATGAAGTAGTAAGTGTAGATTGGCATTACTATGATACTGATACATTATGCTTAAGTTCCAATGATAGTCGTACAGAAATTGAATTCGTCGATCTCAAAATGATCAATCTATCGAATAAGATAGATAACGATACAATTAGCTATAACTTTGAATTTAGTGAGTGTGAATGCAGGCAAACTTTTGCGGCTGCTCACGTAGCTACTCTAGAAAAGCTGTTATCTAATCTGGACTCACTGGGCTTAAGCGCTAATCATGGTTTGGTACCTGTCAAGAACATATTCAAAGCAAATCCAGAAATACATGGCCTTCAGATAATATGGGATAACCATCCAGAAATGGAACCAGTAGGTTCTTACATCAGTGGAGAAGACGTTTTCTATGTTCCCGCAATTTTCGATAAGATTCTGAGTGATATTAAGGTCATTTACCATGACAGATATAAGACCTGTACCTCTACTGTTTCGCTTAATATCGACTAAGATTTAGCTTCCGGTAAACCATAATTTCACAGGGTTTTCCATATGTGCCTTAAGCGTCTGCAAGAAAGCGGCCCCTTTAGCGCCATCTACTATTCTGTGATCACAACTGAGTGTAACCTTCATCATATTTCCGATGACTATCTGGCCATCTTTGACAATAGGCTTCTCTATAATAGAACCAACTGCCAGGATACAGGCATCAGGTGGATTGATAATCGCTGTGAACTCTTCTATATCGAACATCCCTAGATTACTGATTGTAAAGGTATTGCCAGACATTTCTTCAGGCGAAATCTTTCTAGTCTTCGCTTTGCCAGCTAACTCCTTGATCTCAGTCTTGATGCCGACTAGGGTTTTTAGATCTGCATTTCGGATTACTGGGACCATTAGTCCTTCGTCTATGGCCACCGCGACACCGATATTAATGTCCTTATGATAAGTGATTCTGTCTCCCATCCAAGAAGCATTGATTTCTGGATGCTTACGGAGCGCTACCGCACATGCTTTGACAATCAGGTCATTATATGAGATTCTAACAGGTGACTCTTCATTGATTGCTTCTCTGGCTACAATCATACTGTCCATGTTGAATTCCATAGTCAGATAGAAATGCGGTGCCGAGAACTTACTCTCTCCGAGTCTCTTGGCGATAATCTTTCTCATTTGGGATATCGGCTTATCGCCATAGAAGCTGGGATCGATGGTGGATGCTTTCATCATCATCGGTGCGGCACCTGCCGTTGCATAACCGCCTGAGATAGCTGCCTCGACATCTCTTTTGATTATCCGTCCATGTTCGCCACTTCCTTGTATTCTATTGATATCCAGTCCAGCATCTTTGGACATTTTTTTTGCTAATGGAGAGGCCTTAGTTCGGCTATCATCGCTAGTCGTGCTTGTTATTACCGGCGTTGGAATCGGAGCAGGTGTTACCGCGACTGGAGGTGCTACGGCTGGTTTCGTTGGTGTAGGTGCTGCTTCTACCGACTCCGGGGCTGCCTTAGGCGCTGCAGCCTCGGTCTCTATATCCTTGAGGATCTGACTGATGTCTTCTCCTGCATCACCTATAATGGCTATGACACCCTCTACGGCAACAGGACCTTCTGCAACACCAATATGTAAGAGAACACCTTCATTGAAGCTTTCTAATTCCATCGTCGCTTTGTCGGTCTCCACTTCTGCTAGGATATCACCTGGACTTACCTTATCCCCAACACTTTTCTGCCATCCGACGATGTTCCCTTCTTCCATGGTATCACTAAGTCTGGGCATTCTGATAACTTCAGCCATAATCTTGCTATTTCTGGCAAAAATAAGACCCTTAGCCATAATCGGTTATTATTTACGCGAATACTTGAAGAATCTGAATGATGCATTATCATTACTTTTGCTCCATATGAAGTTTTCTTCTAAGATTATTGAGGATGCAGTAGAGGCCATGAGTGCCTTGCCGAGTATAGGTAAGAAGTCTGCACTGCGGTTAGTCTTGCATCTTGCTGGCAGCCGTACTCAGAAGATCCAACGGCTAATTACCTCGCTCCAAGCCTTAGATACAGACCTAAAAACTTGTCAATACTGCCATAACTATAGCGATCAGGATATCTGTGATATCTGCTCAGATCCTACGCGTAATAAGACGCTGGTCTGTGTGGTCGGTTCTGCTAAGGATGTCATGGCGATAGAAGCGACACAGCAGTATAGTGGGGTATATCACCTGATAGGTGGCGTAATATCACCTCTAGAGGGCATAGGTCCGGAGGAGTTGAATATCGATACGCTCATCCATAAGATACGAGAAGAATCAGTACTAGAGCTAATTATGGCCCTGAGCCCCACCATAGAGGGAGATACAACCATTTACTATATATCGAAACTGCTGAAGGACGACAATATTAAGATCAGCACCATAGCCCGAGGTGTCTCTTTCGGAGGAGAGTTAGAATATGCCGATGAGCTTACCCTAGGTAGATCGATACATAGTCGCACGGATTATAATAAACAGCTCAGTCTGTAAGTTTACTAATCATGATCAGACCCAGCCGTGAGGCGCACCTATGTCGGGTATCAGTATAATCATAGTCAATTATAACGTCAAGTACTTTCTCCGACAGTGCCTGCAATCGATATATGCATCTGAGTGTACGGTTCCTTATGAAGTATTTGTTGTGGATAACGCTTCACATGATGGCTCACAGCTAATGGCTGAGACTTACTTTCCGGAGGTAAAATGGATACAGAATGAGGAAAACTTAGGTTTCTCCAAAGCCAATAATCTAGCCATTGCTTTATGTAACTATAATCATACGCTGATACTTAATCCGGATACGATTATCCAAGAGGATACGCTACAGGTGGTATACGATTTCATGTTGACCCATCCTGATGCTGGCGCAGTTGGGGTCAAGATGGTGGATGGCTCCGGTTGTTATCTTCCGGAATCTAAACGCGGGTTCCCATCACCGTTGAGTGCCATATTTAAGTTGACAGGTATAAGTAAACTTTTACCTAAGTCCAAATTCTTTAATGCCTACTATGCTGGACATTTGAGTGTCGCTAAGGAGAACAAGGTGGATGTACTTACAGGGGCGTTTATGTTCTTTCGGACGGCTCTGCTGCAGGAGATTGGCGGTTTTGATGAGGATTACTTTATGTATGGTGAGGACATAGAACTTAGTTATGCAGTAAAGGAAAAGGGGTATGAAAACTACTATCTCCCCTCAACACAAATCATTCACTTCAAAGGTGAAAGTACCAAGAAGATCAGTCGGACTTATATCAAAAACTTCTATGGTGCGATGGCCATTTATGCGAACAAGCGCTCAGACAAAGGCTCTGTTATGTGGCGTCTCGTCTTATATATAGGGATTATACTCTCTGCTATACTAGGCACAACAAAGAAACTGATCTCACGTGTATTGAGGCCGATGTTTGATATTATGATTCTCTTAGTGCTGACTATGGGACTGCAGTTAGCTTGGGCGAAATTCTATCATCATGATGCAGCTTACTATAGTAATGCCAATTTTAGTGTCGTCTACCTAGGCGTGATACTAACAGCTATATTCTGTTATTATCTTTTCGGTCAGTATGATGATAGGCACAATCTGAAGCACTTGATCTATGGATTTTTTCTAAGTACGGCACTTTCATTATCTATATATAGCTTGCTACCAACAGCGTTCAGATTTTCGCGCTTTATACTATTGATACTTTGTTTGTATAGCCCCATCATACTTTATCTAACTCGGTTGGTCTATAATTATTTTCTAAAGGGACGCTTCTCTTTTGATACCAATAGGAATAAGAGGATAGGTATAGTGGGGCAAGGCAGTTCAGTAGCAAAGATATCTGAGTTGGTCCGACATTTTTCTAGCAGCAGTGAATTGGTAGGTCATGTAGGAATAGGAACTGAAACGGGAGACCTCGGACGACTAGATGACCTCGCAAGTATTGTGGATTCTAGAGCGCTGAACGAACTCATCTTCTGTAGCGCTGACCTACCACTTAATAAGATTTTCGGTAGCATGGCGACACTCGGCACTAAGGTATCCTATAAGGTAGCCAATAATGATAATACTTCTATTCTAGGCAGCGATTCCAAAGAGCGAGTCGGGGAGTGGTATACCATAGATATTGGTTTCAAGGTGAATCAACCATTCCATGTTAGGACTAAACGGATACTAGATATAGGTTTCGCCTTGTGCCTAATCTTGGTTTTTCCTGTGATGCTGGTCTCGCCGAATCGATTTCCATTTTTACTGAACTTATGGTCAGTTATAATAGGTAAAAAGAGTTGGACGGGATATACAGTTGGGGATCCTAAGCACCACGAATTGCCTCGAATCAGGCCTGGCGTTTTTAGCTTAGAGGATTCTAGAGGATTTGTCGATAATCACAGTTTTAATCTATGGTATTCTAAGAACTATAGTACTTGGACTGAATTTGTAGCCTTAATTAAATTACTGTATACCAAAAGAGCCGCTAATACTTATGATTAAGCAGATAAAAAAAGAAGTCAATCAGATCAGTGATCTGCTGGTAGATACGAGAAGGCATCTCCATATGTATCCAGAACTATCTTTCGAAGAGGTGGAAACGAGCGCTTATATACAAGCTATGCTAAAGGAGCATGGTATCCCATTCCAAACTGGGTACGCTCAGCATGGGATTGTGGCAGAGATCAGAGGTGGGCGCAAGGGACCACTGGTCTATCTTAGAGGTGATATGGATGCTTTGCCGATTAGTGAGAAGAACAATGTCGCCTATAAGTCAAAGAATAAGGGCATCATGCATGCATGTGGACATGATGTACACACCACGTGTGTGTTAGGTGCTGCGGTTATTCTTAATAGGTTAAAAGCAGATCTGAAAGGCAAAGTAAGAGTCATCTTTCAGCCCGGGGAAGAAAAGCATCCCGGTGGTGCCAGTATTATGATTAAAGAAGGCGCGATCAAATCTGCTGCTAAGGCGCAGATATTCGGGCAGCATGTATATCCCCCTCTAGACGTCGGCAAAGTAGGCTTCCATCCTGGTGAATATATGGCTTCCGCAGACGAGATTTACATCGAAGTGATAGGTAAGGGTGGTCACGCCGCTTTGCCACAGAAATTGATAGATCCTATATTGATATCCGCCCAAGTCATCTCTAATCTACATACGCTGGTTGCTAGATATGCTGACCCCAAAATTCCGACGGTTCTGAGTATCGGAAAGGTGACCAGTATGGGCGGTGCAACGAATGTAATCCCAGATAGAGTCACTCTAATGGGGACCTTCAGGACCATGGATGAGGACAACCGCAGGCATATGCACCGCGTAATCGAAACCATGGTCAAGCAAACGTGTAAGAGTTATGGTGCCAAAGCCAAACTCAATATAAGATATGGGTATCCCACACTAGTTAACGATGTGGCGATGACGGAGAAGGCAATGAAAGACGCATCAGCTTATTTGGGACCTAAACAAGTAGTCCTATTAGACAAGCGAATGACTTCCGAGGACTTTTCATACTATAGTCAGATTATGCCAGCTTGCTTCTATAGATTAGGTACTGGTAATGACAAGAGAGGATTAACCTCACCGGTGCATACACCGACTTTTGACATAGACGAAGCTGCATTGAGCATTGGTGCAGGGCTGATGGCATATCTAGCGACACAGGCAATCTAAACATCATATGATGATTTTATATTAGATGTATAGCATTTAGGTATAGGCAATTACACATTATATATTTATTTAATGTAATTTTAGGATCTTATTTGTCTTTGATATGGCTGGTCTTCCCATGCCATGGTTAGACATACTTAGGACTCAAAACTACAAGCTACTATGCCTAAAATTCTTATCGTTGATGATGAAAGAGCTATACGACGAACTCTGAAGGACATCCTAGAAATGGAAAAATATGAAGTGGATGAAGCCGAGGATGGCCTGACCTGCTTAGTCAAAGTGAAACAAGAAAAATTCGATGTTGTCATCTTGGATATCAAAATGCCTAAAATGGATGGCATGGATGTGCTAGATAGACTTAGAGATGTCAGTCCAGATCTACCCTGTATTATGATAAGTGGACATGGTGATATCGACACCGCTGTAGATGCTGTGAAGAAAGGCGCATTTGATTTCATAGCTAAACCACCAGACTTGAATAGGCTGCTGATTACGGTCAGAAATGCCCTCGATAAGTCTCAACTTACGATACAGAAAAATAGCCTCCAGCGCAAGGTCAAAAGATCAACAGTCCAGGAAATAGTAGGATCGTCACCAGAAATAAATATTCTTAAGAGTACGATAGAAAAAGTAGCACCTACTGATGCTAGAGTTTTAGTACAAGGGCCTAATGGTTCTGGTAAAGAACTCGTCGCTAGATGGTTACACGAAAAAAGCAGCAGAAAGAAAGAACCCATTGTGGAAGTTAATTGTGCAGCCATACCTTCTGAACTTATAGAATCAGAGCTGTTCGGTCATACTAAAGGCTCCTTCACGGGTGCACACAAGGATAAGGCTGGCAAATTTGAGCTTGCTAACAAAGGCACACTGTTCCTAGATGAGATCGGAGATATGAGTCTATCAGCGCAGGCTAAAGTACTCAGAGCCTTACAAGAAAGTAAGATCACAAGAGTGGGTGGTGACAAAACAATTCCTGTCGATGTCAGAATCGTTGCAGCAACGAATAAGGACCTGAGAAGAGAAATCGCCAAAGGCCACTTTAGAGAGGATCTCTATCATCGACTTGCAGTTATAGTTATGAAGGTGCCATCTCTGAACGATAGAAGAAATGACATACCTGAACTGGTCGACCACTTCAACAATCAAATATGTAGGAGCTATGGCGTTCCACAAAAAATCATTGCTGATACTGCAGTGAAAGCCCTTCAGAAAATTAATTGGACTGGAAATATCAGAGAGCTAAGAAATGTTGTAGAGAGATTAATCATCCTAAGTAAGGATGAGATTTCTAAGAAAGATGTGATGGATTTTGCCGTATCCGTGAGTAATTCTAGGAATGGACTAGAGGATCTTTTTGAGAAGTATGACAGCTTTGCGGAGTTGCGGACCTATCTGGAAAAAGAATATGAGAAGTACAGACTGGTAACAGTTTGAATCAAATAATTACAACTAAGAAATGAGCAATAATCTGAAGCAGTGGACTGAAATGAAAGGTGAGAATTCTTGGACAATGTTCAAGGTCTTAGCCGAATTTGTAGATGGATTCGAAAGATTAAATAGTATAGGTCCTTGTGCATCGATATATGGCTCAGCGCGAACTAAGCCGGGCGAGAAATA
>CALEAC010000175.1 GCA_937944095.1 uncultured Saprospiraceae bacterium | reverse complement strand
GGTTGTACAGTTCCTACTTGGCCTAAAGAACCAATCATGCCAGGTGAGACTAATAATATCGAAATCAGATATGCCACTAACAGGTTGGGTAAATTCACAAAAACAGTGAAGTTTACAACAAATGAGGTCACACAAGCACCTCAGCATACAATCAAAGTCACAGGAAATGTACTCAAAGCAGAGGAAGAAGAAAATGTGCCGACGACTGAGCCTAACATGCTAGCGCCAGGAGGTCAATAAATAGAAATTGTCTTCTAATGATATATATAACCCTCATTTCCCTAGGAAATGAGGGTTTTTTTTGTCATCTAGCCTTACTCAATTGAACCTTTTCAAAATATTATTGTCACCCAATTACTTCAAATCTAAAGTATGCTTGTTTTCTTATCTCCTGCAAAAACCCTAGATGACTCCCAATCCTTGCCCTCAGGCAACCAAAAACCAAAGTTCAGTACTTATACAATAGAGTTAGTGAATATCCTCAAAAGCTATAACCAAGGTCAACTGAAGGAACTCATGGGCATTAGTGATAAGTTAGCAGATCTGAACTATCAGAGATTCCAAAACTTTTCGCCGAAATACACTCAAAAAAACTCCAAGTCCGCCATCCGTACTTTCAAAGGTGATGTCTATGTCGGTCTCAAGGCAGAAGACCTGTCAGACAAGGAACTCGCCTTTGCTGAGAAACATGTACGTATCCTATCTGGTCTCTATGGTATTCTGAAACCCCTAGACAAAATCCAACCATATAGATTAGAGATGGGCACAGCCCTCAAGAACCCTAAAGGCAAAAACCTCTACGAATTCTGGAGAGACCTGCTGACAGAAGAAGTCAACAAGAACATCAAAAAACTCAAGAATAACCTCATAGTCAATCTGGCTTCCAAGGAATACTTTAGTGCCCTAAATAGAAAGGAAATAGCCGCAGACATCATAGATATCGGATTCAAAGAATACAGAGGTGACAAGCTACAGTTCGTTTCTTTTAATGCTAAAAAAGCACGAGGAATTATGACCAGATATATCGTCAAAAACAGAATTCTAGATATAGAATCCCTCAAAGCCTTTAATCTGGATGGATACGGTTATGATGAAAGTCTGTCTAATCCTAGTGAACTCCTATTTACCAGGACCGCCTTGTAAATTATGCTATTGAAATACCCTCAGCATAACTTCTTCACTTTCTACCTACTCTTGCTAGGTTCTCTTATTATCGCTCCACAAGCTGTGCGGGCACAAGTAGACCAATTTAACCCAACTTACCGCCAGTTGGTTAGAGATCATATCAATAACAATGCAGTCAGTTATCAAGAAATCGATATACAAACTTCTGCTGCTATCACGAAGCAAATCAGTACAGCCGATATAGATATCCTAACGAAGAACGAAAAAGTCGCATTCCTAATCAATGCTTATAATGCGCTAGTCATAAGTCAGGTGCTAGAATACTATCCAATCAATTCGGTAGCGGAGGTGGGTGGTTTCTTTACAAAAAAACATCAGGTAGGTCCTCGCACGATGAGCCTAAATGAATTAGAGCAAGAGATACTGAATCTCTCAGCAGACCCATATACACATCTACTACTTAATTGTGGTGCAGTGTCCTGTCCTGAAGTCCAATTTATAGAGGCACAAATCGATAGGAGTGTGTATTATATCAAAGCCTTAGCTGCAAAGCAACTCTTAGACCAACATGGTGGGGTTCTATTGCTGTCTAAAATCTTTGAGTGGTATGCAGCTGATTTTGGGAGTCAGGATGAATTAATAGATGGCCTGTCTGAACTCACTGAGTTAGACAAAGAAGAACCGCTTCCAATTAAGTATCAGAGTTACGATTGGCTGCTGAATGATAAATCTACCGCATCTATTGGGGTGTACTACCCTACTAGACTATACCCGAAAGGTGGTGGAGAGGTTAAAGTCTTCAATAACTATTACACACAATTACAAAATGGTGTTAGGTCTAATTTCTTTTCCTCATTCCTCCAAGTGCTTATAGGGACAAGCAAGAATTACAACTTTGGTTTTGATGTCAAACTCAGAAGCGTTAGTAGTGGTGCTGTCAGGTTATTCAGCGCCTTAGAATTCAATGACCAGCCCTTTGCAGATAACAATGGTGTACGTACCTTCTCAAGAGCAGGTATCTCTGGTATAGGCCCTCGTATCAAGTATCAACCATTCAAAAACAAGCCTAATATTAACTTCTTGCACACGGTCTATTTTGTACCGATGCAGGAGGCCGAAGGCAATGATAATTATGGATATGTAGATTACGACTACCCGCAAATATTCAATCAAGTGTTCGTAGAAAAGGAACTGAGTAGAAAGTCTCGCCTCTTTATAGACCTCGGTCTACACATAGAAAATCTTAGGCTCAATGCACATCGTAACTACGAACACTTCACGCCGATTCAGGTGCCCATTACTGTCATATACAATTACTTTATAGATAGTAAGACAACAATCTATGGTCTTGGTGCTTTTGCTCAGAGGTTTGATATTAGATTCAGACCTGATACAGATACGTATTCAGATCATAGTGTCTATGGACAACTGGGGGTTGGTGCTAAGCATATTCTGCACGACTTATTGGAGATAGAGCTACTATATACAAACTTCTTATCATTCAATGATACGCCCGCACACACATTCAACCTAGGTATCAGATTTTACAAATGGTAACATATTATGAATTTTTATAATGTATACATATCTAATAATGATATATTTACGAATAAATAATGTGTAATTTACCCTTTAAAATAAAATCTCATATGTTCAAAGTATTTACATTTGGTCCTGAGAACTGGAAGGAGTTTGCATGGCTCTCTAAAGAACAACCTAGAGTCCTTATATAGCATGCCTTAGGGCATTCTAAGCGTAGAAGACCGTACATCGAGAAAAATATAGCCAAGGTCATTCCAAATGCCGAGAAGATTTCTTCTCTCTTCCCATGATCTGCTAGATGTATGGTTTTCTTTTTCTAATTACACGACTTTTGTAGTCAAGCATGGCCTCCATAAATAACAATAAGGAAACGCAATTCAGTCCTTTCAGAGAAAGGCTCTACGAGATTATCTTCGAAGCTGATACGCCAGCAGGTAAGTGGTTCGATATCGTTCTGCTTATATTTATCCTTGCTAGTGTTATCGTCGTGATGTTGGACACGGTTCCATCCATGCGTCAATACAGCACGATATTTATTATTCTAGAATGGATCTTCACTATCTTCTTTACTGTAGAGTACTTTATTAGGATATACACCGTACATAGACCTAAGAAGTATATCACTTCATTTTTTGGCATTGTAGATTTAATTTCCATTTTGCCGACTTACCTTGCGCTTGTCTTTACGGGCACACAAACTTTGATGGTTGTAAGAGCACTCCGATTGCTGAGGGTCTTCAGGATATTCAAGCTAGGTAATTTCCTATTCGAAGGTCAAGTTATTCTCAAAGCACTAAAGGATTCTAGAGATAAGATTATGGTCTTCATGGCCTTTATCGTCATCATGGTGACAATATTTGGTTCAGTGATTTTCTTCTTAGAGTCGCATAGTGAGTTAGGTAATCCAGAATTTACCAGTATTCCTAAATCAGTGTACTGGGCTATCGTCACCCTGTCTACTGTGGGGTATGGTGATATCGTCCCCCATTCGCCTCTAGGACAGTTCTTATCAGGCATCCTGATGATTATGGCCTATGCTGTCATCGCTGTTCCGACAGGCATCGTTACCAATTCATTATCGAAAGCTAAGAAGAGAAAAGAAGCGCGTAAGTTTACCTCGCAAGTCTGTTCTTATTGTCTCAAAGATGGACATGATATAGATGCTGATTTCTGCAAGTTCTGTGGCGGTGGCCTACACCTCAGCCACCCAGCTGAAAAGAATGGGAATAAGCCTAATAACCAGCCTACTTAGGCAAACGTAATACATGCAGTATACGTTTCACTGACCAGCCGGTCGCACCGTTCGCAACTAAGATAAGTAAACCACCACAAACCGCCATATTGCGACTGAAGTAAGTGATCGTCAAGTTCTTATCATCAGGAAGTGCATTCCAAAATGAAAAGACGACCAGTGTAAAGACAAACCAATATATAAAGAGAAGCATCGCACCGACACTGGCGTAATAGCCTATGATAACCATAACACTTCCTATAATCAAGAGTATAATAGATAGGACTATCAGCAGGCCTGGTGCCCAGGTAATACCATAATTAGCCAGCGTCTCTCTTGTCTCAGGGAAATACACTATCGAATCTATTCCCTCAAAGAAGAAGAACAATCCTAAAATTAGTCGTCCAGCTAAATCCACAATTTTCTTGAACATGCCGCTAAGTTAATGCTTCCCGATACATTTACTTGTCATCTTAGATAAGAACCCAAGGCCAATAAGCTAATAGGTATACAATTATTCAGCGCATGCACATAGATACTATGATATATATCGTTTCTCACTCTGACGTAACCTAAGTAAATCGCTAGTATCAATTGCGGCAGGACCAACAAAGGAGCGATATACCACTGCTCCGGTTCCAACTGGAAGTTAGACACATGCACTAGACCAAATATAGCAGCCGATAGATAAAAGACCTGGGGAAAATAGCGGACCATCAGGTCCTGACCAGTAATACCTTGCTTCCTAGACATGAGATACCAACTGGCTACAGCAATTAGAATAGAGGTCGCTAATAAGCTGATCATCTTAGTATCACTGGTTAGGACACTTACATTCTCCATTCTGAAAGCCCCAGGACCATAAGTTATAAACCCATATACGAGTAACACACAGGCTATTAATGAGCTTAGAAGATACAACCGTATTAAGGTAGGGTATCTTAGATGGAACCTGAAAATGAATTCTTCCATAATCGGTGCGAGTATGACCGCGATACCAAACATCTGCCACAGATTAATTTGCTCTAACATCTTCTCGATTGCATGCGGCATGTTCGCGATGCCTAGGACAGCAGAAATAGGTGCGAACAGTATCATGGAGAATAAGAACACCAATAAATAGAGCTGAGTTACAGTCTTCAAGGACAAAGGTCTACCCCTCTTATATTCATAGACAGGTTTTCTGACAAACCTCAGAAATTCCATTATTGCTGCCTCCATGCTCGAATTCAAGTTATATACGACTTGCAAAGTACGCATAGCTCTACGCAAGAAGGACTGAGCTCATATTAAGTTTGATTATTATATCAATTCTTATCCCTTTTATCAAAAAATATGCACCTTAGTAGCATGCAGAAGATAGATAATAAGGGTTCCTATCTGGATAGTCTAAATCCAATCCAAAGACAAGCAGTTACAACGATCCATGGCCCAGTCATGGTCATCGCTGGACCAGGCTCAGGAAAGACCAGAGTTTTGACCTTCCGTATAGCACACTTGTTAAAATCAGGCGCTGCACCCTACCAAATCTTAGCTCTTACCTTCACTAATAAGGCAGCTAGAGAAATGAAGGAAAGAATAGAAAAGGTTGCTGGATCTGATGCTTACAAGGTCTGGGCAGGTACCTTCCACTCACTATTTGCTAGAATCTTAAGAGTAGAAGCGCATCGTCTAGGCTATCCCAATGATTTCAGTATCTATGATACAGATGATACAAAAAGTGTCATCCGTGATGTGATTAAGTCACTCAGTCTCAATACTAAGGAGTATAACCTCAGTGCCATTAAGTCTAGGATATCTAGTGCTAAGAGCAATCTGATTACACCAAAGATGTAT